>JAJYCM010000070.1 GCA_021778375.1 Bacteroidota bacterium | reverse complement strand
AGATGATGTTTATTCCCATAGCCTTCAACTGCTGCAAACATTGATGCGCCGTTAATGTTGTGGTGCATAAGATGGCGCATTATATATTCATGCATCGGTTGTTCTTTATAAAGATCTCCTTCGTCAAGGAAAATTTGTACTTCTATCATTTATAACCTGTCATTATTTGATTGAAAAATTGTGTCGTAATCATTACTTAAATCATCTGTCTTCAAATTGCTTAACTATATCTTAATCCTTCAAGTTAAAATATATGACTAAAAATTATAACTCAAATTTAAAGTAGAAATAAGTTCACTTCTATTTGCCATGTTTACATCTTGAACACTTAAATTAACCGCAATAAGTCTATTATATGAGCTGGCGCTCCAAATAGCGTCAAAAATGCTTAAGAAATGATTAACAAATAATGCTATAATTGCTGTGTTGCCGGTAGTGTACAAACTGTTTGCCAATCCTCTTGCGTGAGCATATAACAGGAATTGTTGTGTCAAAATATGAAAGTCAGAATCATTTGGATTTGATGTATCCCAACCGTGACTAAACTGCGGATACTTACCTATTATTTCATAATAATCTTGTGTGCCAAAAGGAGCTAAATTATGAGAATAACCGCCACCAATAGCACTTTCCAATCTGTTAAGCTCGCTCCAATTAACTCCGACAACTGTACCACTGCTATTAGAAACAAAAACATTATAGTTCGTGGGATCAACATTGGGATTAAGATACTTTAGATTGTTAATGGTCCATGTTGCATATCGAACTGCACTCCAATGTTGGTTAGCATAATTTTGGAAGTAATTTGTTTGATTATCACCTTTACGAGTATAAATCAGCGCTGTTGCAATCGCAGCAGCTTCAACAGTAAAAAATATTCCTGCCTTCAAATATCTTCCTGCATAAAATTCTCCAGCGCCGGGCAATATCCCTGATAAAACTCCAGCAAGCGCAAGTGATTTTTTACCCTGCGTTTCATTTTCAATACTTGTAAAGACTATCGGATGGTAACTTGATAGCTGAATGTTTGAATCAAAATTCAAATTCCCGGTTAAATTAACTTTTACAAAATCCTGTGCATGTAAATTTTTGAAATGAAGGACTGAAAATATTATCATAAAAAGGACGATGATTTTATATTGTTTCATTTTTAGCCTAATAATTAGTTATAAGAATATTACTTTTATTAAAAATTAAAATATTACATAATTTTATAATTCACTTAATTGCAAATTTCACATACAGTAATATTTACAGACTTATTTTTCCATTATTGTTTGATTTTTTATTTTTTTCAATTAAAATGTAAAGTGAAGGCAGAGTAATTAGCGTTAAAATAAGAGCCGTACATAATCCTCCGACAATTACAGTTGCAAGCGGTCTCTGAATATCTGAGCCGATACCTGTAGCTATTGCCGCAGGAATAAGTCCCAGCAAAGCCAAAAGTATAGTCATCAAATTTGGTCTTAATTGAATTTTCGCCGCTCTATGCGCAGCCTCTCTTATAGATAAACCGTCATCGTCAACTAATCGATTTGCGCGGGATACAAATAATACCCCTGCTATTATAGAGACACCAAATAGGGAAATAAATCCAACGCCGGCAGAGACATTAAAATTGTAACCACGAATTAGCAAGGCAAGTATTCCTCCGATTAGAGCAAATGGTATACTTGACATCGCTACAATAACATGTCGAACATTTTTGTACATAGAAAACAGAATTAAAAAGATTATGAGAATAGTAAGCGGAATTACAATTGCTAATCGATTACCCGCTCTAGCGAGGTTTTCAAACTGTCCACCCCATTCAATAGTATAATCTTTTGGAAGATGGATTTTTTCACTAACCAATTTTTGAGCTTCAGCAACAAATCCACCTTGATCTCTTCCGCGAATATTTGTTCTAACCGATATTTGCCGTTCTCCGTTTTCTCTTTGAATAATTGTGGGGCCATCAACCAATTTAATCGAAGCAAGCTGAGACATAGGAATTCGCCCGCCGCTCGGAGAGGCAACGAACATATTTTCTATAGCCTGAATTGAATTTCTATATTTTGGAGAATATCTAACTACAATATCAAAAAGTCTACCTTTTCTATCATATAGCTGGCTAATTGATTTTCCGCCGATGGCTGCTTCGATCATTTGTTGAATGTCACTTACATTTATTCCGAATCGTGCTGCAGCTTTTCTATCAATTCTAACTGTCAGTTGAGCTTGATTGCCCTCTTGTTCAATTCCGGATTCGCTTGCACCCGGGATAGTTCTAATAATTGCAAGAATAGAGTCGGCTTCCTTTCGCATAAAATTTAAGTCTTCGCCGTTTATAAGGATAGCAAGATCCGCAACGCTTCCTGTAACGGCTTCAGTAACGTTATCAAGTATCGGTTGTGAAAAAGAAAACTCTGTCCCTGGAACAGCCTGTTCTAATTCGCTTTTCATTTTAAGGAGAAGTTCTTCTTTTGAAGTATCGCTAATCCATGTAGAATATTTTTTTAAGCCAACCAATATTTCCAGACGGTTTGGACCATATGGGTCGGTGCCATCATCGTTTCTACCAAGTTGAGTAAGGACTACGTTAACTTGCTTGTGGTTGCTTATTACTTTTCTAATAGTAGAGCAGTACTTTGCTGCATCGTTTAAAGTTATTCCAACTGGGAAAAAACCTCTAATATTAAACGCACCTTCGTCAAGTTCTGGAAGAAATTCTGTCCCGATACTGTGAACACCTATCAAAATAACAATTAAGACTATTGCAAAAGCAGAGATTACTGTTTGAGAAATATGTTTAGTCGTAAATGAAATTACTTTTTCATATTTGCCTTCCAGCCAATAATACACAGGGTTGTGCCACTCAAGTTTGGCTGGATTCTCCGATTCAAAGTATTTCCGGTAGATCATTGACATGAACACAGGTATAGCAGTAAGGGCAAGTATCATTGATCCTAGTATCGCAAAAGAAAGAGTGTAAGCCATAGGTGAAAAAAGTTTACCTTCAACTCTTTGAAACGAAAAAATCGGCAAGTAAGCAAGAATAATAATTGCAATCGAGAAGAAAATTTCGCGACCCACCTCTTGAGCCGAGGTCAATGTGAGACGTATTATTCCTTGTCTTTTTTCTTCTGGAGTGGCATCCCGGTAATGACGCATTATATTTTCAACCATAACTACAGCGCCGTCCACGATAATTCCAAAGTCAATTGCTCCAAGCGAAAGTAAATTTGCCGGAATGCCGGTTGTTTTCATCATTGTGAAAGCAAATAGAAGGGAAATTGGAATTGTAGTAGCAACAATAAGGGCGGAGCGAACACTTCCGATAAAAAATATTAGAATGAGAATTACAATTGTAAAACCCTCAAACAATGTTGTTGAAACAGTATCGATAGTATATTTAACAAGCTTGCTGCGGTCATAAGTAATTGTTAAATGAACTCCTTTAGGTAGAACATTTTCATTCAAATTCTTAATTTTTTCTTTTAGTTTAACAATAACATCTGATGGGTTTTCGCCTCTTCTCATTGCTATTAGTCCTTGTACGCCAGAATTAACATCGATCTTTGTTGAATCATTTTGTAATGTATATCCTAGTATTCCTGTCGGCTGCGAAGGGATTTCTTCAACTGTAGCAACGTCATGGATGAAGACAGGTACACCGCTAACTGATTTGATTACTATATTACTTATATCATCTTTATTCCTGATAGCGCCTATACCTCGAACAACGAAACCCTGCTCGCCTCGTTTTATAATATTTCCACCTGTATTAATATTATTTTCTCTAATCGCAGAAATCACATCCTGGAGTGTAAGGTTAAATCGTAATAAATTATTAGGTGAAGTAATAACCTGATATTGCTTTACTAAGCCACCGAAATTAACGACGTCTGCTATTCCGGGCACCTGAAGAATGCGAGGAATAATTACCCAGTCCTGCAGTGTCCTTAATTGCATCGGAGTAAAATTATCATTTGCTTCAATAACGTAACGGAAAATTTCATCAACAGGACCTGTTAAAGGCCCAAGCGTAGGAGAAACGCCATCCGGGAGAATCGCATCGTTTAATTTTTCAAGGACCTGTTGACGTGCAAAATAATCGTCTGTACCGTCTTCAAAAGTAAGATCAATAACAGAGAGTCCAAAAATGGTTTTTGATCTTTTATTTATGACCCTGGGAACGCCATTTAATGCTCTTTCTAGCGGAAGAGTGACCTGTTGTTCAACATCTTGAGCAGCTTGGCCGGGATAAGTAGTGATTACTTCAACTTCAGTATCTCCGATATCTGGGTAAGCTTCTTTTTTAAGTTGAGTCCAGGACCAAATTCCAGTAATAATTACCGCAATAACCACAGTAATTGTGGTTAGTCTCTGGTTAAGGGCAAATCCAAGAAGTTTTCGAATCATATTTTTTAATCTCTTTAATAAAACTTTAGTAATTATATTATTTAAACTTTTTTATAAACTAAATACATATCCAAATTGGAATAATAGTTGTAGGTTGGGTGGATAACTACGCAATCCAAATCCTAATCCTGATTGTAAATAGAAGCCAGAATAGTATGCATCATAAGCAACACCAATATAATTTTGCTGAGTCGGTGGAAGTGAGGTGACTGCGTCACTAAATGGAATAGCAATAAAAATTCCTCCGACTAAAGAAACACCTTGAATCAACTCTCCTTTGTTACTGAAAACAAATTCTAAATCACCCTGAGCTCCATACCAATCTTTTCTCCAGTAACTTCCGGAAATTTTCAAAGCAAAATGTTTGAAATAATAACCTGTATTAAGGGTTACACCTCCCGGCGTTCCGATTGTAGCTCCTGCGAAGAAGAAAGATTCTTTATTATAAAAGTAATTTTTATTTTGAATTAAGCTTGAATCCGTTTCGGGTGGTTTATTTGCATCGTTCATAATTTGAGCGGAAATATTATTAGATAAAAAGCACAAAATGACAAAAACACATAATCGATAAAATTTCATTTTAAAAAATCCTTAAATATTCAAAAGTTAATATCCAAAGCTCAATCCTTTCAGCAGCATAGTCCCCGAAGTCACAACTTTTTCTCCGTCTTGAACACCACTTAGGACCACAAGTTGTGTGGCATCTGAATTAGCCAAAGTAACCCGTCGTCTTACAAAAATATTGGGTGCTGTTTGAACAAAAAGATAATTATTACCTTCAACTGTCACTACTGCTGAAAGCGGAAGGATATAAGCTGAAGTAATTGGGTTGCCGAAATCGACCTGAGCAAACATTCCAGGCAGCAGTTTGCCGCCAGTATTTGCTACAGTTATTCTAACTTTAATAGTGCGAGTATTCGGATCAAGAATCTCCCCGGTAGCATCGGCGTGGCCTATGAATGTTTCTCCCGGGTAGGCATCAAATTTAATTTTAACTTTCTCACCCTTTTTTATTTGCTGAAGTTGAAGCTCCGGTACATCAGCCATTAACCAAGCTGTGTTGTAAGAAATCGATTCAATTTCCGAAGGATTAAACCCTGCTGCACGCAATCGACCGTCCATTTCTTCGTAAGAAGCCCGAGCGTTTTCAGCATCGTTTTCTGCTTGATTCAAATCTTTAACAGTTACAGCCTGATTTTTAAACATTTCTTTTGTTCTATTAAGATTTCTTGAAGTCAGCCTATAAGTGGATTCGCTTTGTTTATACTGAGAAAAAAGAGAAGTAAGATCTGGTGAATCAAATAAAGCTATCTTTCTACCATTAGAACCTTCCGAAGAAATTGTGGCTGCAATTTTTGCTGGTGCAAGAATCGAAATAGTTGCAGAGCCTTTTGCAATTGGTTGAGATTGGAAGTCTTGGAGTCCCACACTATTTAGCGGGAAGGTAATTGTTACCCCATCGCTCGAAATAACTGCCTTTTTTGGAGAACGAAATATTTCCTTATCATTACCGCTGCTTTTTGTGCATCCGGTAATTAAGAAACCCGATAAAATAGAAACTAAGATTAAAAAACTTAATAATTTTCTTTTTTGATTATTCATAATACAAAAATCCTCATCATTATTTATTGCTGCATTTTTCATTGATTAAATAAATTCGTACCGGCTTCATAATTGAGTTCTTCAAAAGTATCAACCAGGTTATTCTGAAGTTGGTTTACTTGAAGCATGGTAGATCTGTAAGAATCAAAAAAATCGGTGAATTCAATTAAAGTCATATCTCTTTTTTCATAATTAGAGATCATATCTTTTACGAGCTGCTTGTATTCTCCGGTAAATTTGTCGTCTACAGACTTATAAAGACGGTCTGTTTGCTTGGCATTTTGATATGCTGAAGTTATTTCCCTTTCAAGCTTAAGGCGAGTTTGTTCTCGAATTACTTTGTCCGCATCTAAATTAATCCTTGAAATCTGAATGTTGCCTTGATTGCGGTTGAAAATGGGTATGTCAATTGAAACATTAACACCAAAATAATCGGGGATATAACTTCCGTTGCGAGAGTAATTGCCTCCCAAAGTGACATCAGGAACAGCCAGGGCTTTTTGCAGTGCCACGTTTTCTTCATCATATTTTACATTAGCAGAAGCTATTTGTAGGTCGGGTCGATTTTCAACTGCCTTTTCCAAAATATCTTTGAGAGATAAATTATCAAGATTAAGGCTATCGAGGCTTTGAATATTTATTTCAGGGATAAAATATGAATTTAAGGAGGTTGAATCTCGTAGCAGAACCTGCAAATCATTTTCAGTTTTGCTGATATTATTTACAATTTCAAGACGGTCACTTTCTAACGAAAACAGCAGTGATTTTAACCTTACCATTTCTGAAAGAAGAATTGATCGGTTTGTATACAGTTTTTCAGATGAGATTACAGTCTTTTTTACTTCTGGAATCGTTTCGTTATAAAACTTAAGTGAACGTTGAAGAAAAAATAGATTATAATAATCAGTACTCAGCTCATATTTTAGGGCTCTAAGCAAATCGTAAAAAGTATATTCGGCAATTTGAGTATTTATTTTCGCAAGACGAATCTGCTTATCTCGCTTACCAGCAAGAAGAAAAAGTTGTTGAATTTGTATATCTGTATTGCCGGTTTTAGTAAAATCAAAATATCTGCCGGTGCTTTTATTGTAAACATTTTGTCCTATAGAGATGTTCGGATTACTCCATAGCTTTGCTTGAAGAATAGCAGCCTTGGCAGATTTGATGTTGTACCTTGCAGCCAGGAGTTGAAGGTTATTTTGGCTGAATATTCTTAAAGCTTGAGTAAAACTAATTCTTACTGTATCTGTTTGAGAGGCAAATAAAATATTTGTGTAAAGAAGAATGGGAATAAAAAGAATAAATATTCTTGTCCCTTTCCGGGAGAATAAACTTTGCATGAGTGTTCACTTTTCCTAATTGATGAAAATTTAAATCATTACAAAACGAAAATCAGCTAAAAGCCGAACGCCGTTAAGCATCACTTGAAATTAATTCATATAATGTGTTTGATATAAATCGAGATATTATCGGGGGATGGTAATCTCAAATTAGAAGTGAACTATTACGAAGGTAAATTGCTTCGCTTACTTTAGTAAAAGAATAATTATCAACGTTATCTAAGAAGTAAGGTTGACTTAATTCTAAGATATCTATTGTTATTGTTTCTGTAGATGGACTGTCCTCGTCGGTAATAATTCTTTTATTTGTGTGAGTAATGTTGGTAGGTAAATTTAAGTTAGATTTTTTTGAAATCTTATTTTTAGCAAAATCAATTCTATTTAGAAATGCTACGTGCGTATTCTGACAATTTTCAACTTCTTCAGGATGTTCAATATCAATATTATTATTATTGCCGAAAACGATATCGAGTAAGTTCGCTTGATCGACAAAAAGAGTAAACACAAAAAAATAGGACAAGAGTAAAAATAATCTTGAGCTCGATTTAGCAAATGAATTCATTGTAGTTTTTTTACTCGATATTAAATAGAATTTTAATAAAAAGTTAGTGATAGAAAACTATTGTATTTTTTTTGTGCAATATTATATAAAGGGAATATGACTGTCAACTCAAAAATAAAAACAAATGAACAAGGACTAAAAAACAAAATCTTTGAGATACTCCTCTTTCAAATATATTTTTAGCAAAGATAGAACTAAGGAAATTTTTAGAATCTATCAAATATTAAGCTTTATCTTAATGATTTTTTATGTTTTGCTCAATTACAAAACAGTAACTTTTTTCTAAGTTCCAAAGTCTAATCAGGTAATATAAAGGAGTTATTTATGTCAACATTATATTTAACAAAACCAGGATTTCTTCTCGCCGTTTTCTTTATTGCACTTTCTTTCAATCTTTCCGCATGTAATTATTCAGATGAATTGAGCGGGGGTAATCTTAAGGTTCTTCAAGAAAAGACTTTCGATACAACTCCCGGAAAAAATTTTGTTCTCAAAGCAAGTTCCGGGGATGTCATTATTACCACTTCCGATTCGCCACAGGTTTATATCAAAATCCTCGGTAATGAACGCGCTGCTAAAGTCATGGAATTTCATTATGAGCCCTCAAGCAATGGCGTAATCGTTACTGCTGAAAAAAAAGGCAGATTGAATCTCTTTAACTGGGCTAATAATGTGAAGCTTAGGTTTGAAGTCAAGCTTCCGTCAAATTATAATGCGAATATTTCAAGCAGCGGAGGCGATATTACTCTAAGCAATCTAAACGGAGAGGTCTCTCTCCATTCTTCCGGCGGTGATATTTTAACAAATAATACACAAAGTAGCTTAAATGCTACTACATCCGGTGGTGATATTAAATGTGAAAATAATATCGGTCCTATGAAACTTCAAACCTCAGGAGGGGATGTAACCTGCCTTGGCTTCAAAGGCAATCTAACTGCCTCAACATCCGGCGGAGATATCTCTCTTAACGGAAAGGATTCACAAATTAAAGCTCATACTTCCGGAGGTGGGATTGAACTTACTTATTCGGGGGAAAATAAAGGAATCAATTTATCCTCCTCAGGAGGAAGTGTTAAACTAAATTTGCCTGCTAATTTTAATGCAAAAGCAGAATTGTATACTACGGGAGGCAGAGTAAAATGCGCTTTTGGAGGTAACAACGCCAAAGCAATTTCTGAGTCAAAATTTATTGCTGACATAAACAATGGCGGCAATCAGCTCCTTGTTAAAACTTCCGGTGGTAATATAGACGTAATAAAGCATTAATAACTCATGTTACGCAACCTTTGGAATATCTGCATGCCGCCAGACTTGCCTCTCGAGAGCGTTGCAGAACTCCAAAATGTCATTTCGACCGGAGGGAGAAATCTCATGTATAGCTTAAGTACACAAGTTGAACGTGAGATATCTCAGTCGATGATTCCTTCGATATGACATTTGGAAGTTGTGCAACAGACTCTCTCGGCAGGCAGGCAGGTTGGAAAAATGGAGTAGCGGAATAGACTAATTTTTTTCATTATTCCAACATTCCATTACTCCAAACGGTTATCCTGGGTAAGGTGAGTTAATAAATCTGGCAGATTATTACTGCATGCATTAAATGTGCGGGATAATGCGTTAGCTATATTATTGATTTATGTTTTTACCGGCAATTCTTTGCTTAGATATTTCCCCGTCCATGAATTTGGATTCAATATTATTTCTTCCGGCGTTCCTAAGGCTACTATTTCTCCTCCTTTTTCCCCTGCTTCGGGACCTAGATCAATTATATAATCCGCACATTTTATTATTTCCATGTTGTGCTCGATTATTAAAACGGAATTATTTCTTTCAATAAGAAGATTAAAGCAGTTGAGCAGCTTTGAAATATCATCAAAGTGAAGCCCGGTCGTTGGTTCGTCAAAAATAAAAAGAGTATGTGTTCTTTCTCTCTGCGATGTTAAGTGCGATGCTAATTTTATTCTTTGCGCTTCGCCTCCGGATAGCGTGTTTGAAGGCTGACCGAGTTTCAAATACCCGAGTCCCACTTGTGAAAGCAACTCAATGTATCGAACTATTTTATCGTTGCCATTAAAAAAATCTACCGCCTCATCAACGGTCATATTTAATACATCAACAAGGTTTTTCCCACGATAAGTTATTTCTCTAATTTCCTTTTTGAAACGCGTTCCTTCGCAGTCTTCGCATTCCAGATAAATATCGGCGAGGAATTGCATTTCTACTTTTATAAAACCGTCCCCCTGGCAAGTTTCGCATCGTCCGCCCGGAACGTTGAAGGAAAAAAATCCCGGCTTATAACCTCGCGATTTTGCTTGATGTGTTGATGCAAATAGCTCTCTGATATGTTCAAAAGCTTTTATGTAGCTTATAGGATTTGAGCGCGGTGTTTTCCCGATTGGCGATTGATCAACGATTTCAATTTCATCAATAAATTCGCCCCCTTTAATATCTGAATACTTTCCTATTTTTGGCGGGTTCATTCCTAAATATTTTGCTAAACCCCCGTATAGAACGTCATGAATTAATGTGCTCTTGCCGGAACCGCTTACGCCGGTAATTACCACTAATTTATTAAGGGGAATTTCTACGTCGATATTCTTTAAATTGTTTTCCTTTGCTCCTGTAATTGAAATCGTTCTGGTTTCTTCCATATTCCTTTTTTGAGGTACTGGAATTTTCAATTCGCCCGACAAATATTTCCCAGTAAGAGAATTCTTATTATGCAATATTTCTTCATAAGTACCCATAGCAATTATTTCACCGCCGTCCGCTCCTGCCTTTGGACCCATATCGACAATTAGATCAGCTTGCCTGATCATGTCGGCGTCATGCTCTACAACAATTACTGAATTTCCGATGTCACGAAGGTTTTTTAGGATATCGATCAATTTATTGTTATCTCGCGGATGCAGCCCGATGCTTGGTTCATCAAGCACATATAAAGTTCCGACAAGCGATGAGCCGAGCGAAGTAGCTAAATTAATCCTTTGCGTTTCCCCACCGGATAACGTGCTGCTTAATCTTTCCAATGTCAAATAACCTATACCGACGTTGTTCAAAAAAATAAGTCGCTTAATTATTTCTTTTAAAATTCTTT
>JAJYCM010000069.1 GCA_021778375.1 Bacteroidota bacterium | reverse complement strand
CATTTATGTTTGAAAGATGAGAACTAAACGTTGAAAGATCGTCTTCAATAGATTGTTGATCGCCTATGTCAAGCAAGACATTTTTGAAGAAATGGAAATTTGAATCCGGGCTGCACGGGATATGAATTCCGGTCTGCACAAGCAATACCAATAGACCGACGCTTTTTAGGACAACAGTTTTCCCGCCGGCATTTGGTCCGGTAATTAGAATAATTTTTTTATTGCTGACAGAAACATTTAACGGAACTGTTTTTTCTTTCCCATATTTTTTTAGGAGAAGTGGATGACGGGCTTCTATAATTTGAAATTGTTTATTATTATCTAATTGCGGAAAGGCTCCCAGAACTTCTATTGAATATTGAGCTCGTGCAAAAACAGTATCAATGTAGGAAATATTTTCAAGGGAAGTTTTCAATTCCTTTGACACTTCCCCTATGCGCTTTGTAAGCTCCCTGAAAAGTCTTTCAATTTCTCTTCTTTCTGCAAAGGAAAGAGAAACAATTTCATTATTCAGCTCTAGAGTTTCTTCAGGTTCGATATATACAGTTTGACCGGTAGAAGATTCAGAATGAATAAATCCTCTGATATGCCTTTTATGTTCAGCTTTAACCGGGATAACAATTCTCCCGTCGCGTAATGTAAGATAATCTTCTCTAACTATTTCTTTTTCTTTTAATGATTTGATAATCCGGTTTACGGATCTAATTAATTCATCGTTTGTACTGCGAATTTCGTTTCTTATTTCAGAAAGTTTTACACTTGCATTATCATTAACCTCACCGTTTTCATTAATTACTTTTTTAATTGAATGCTCAAAAAGTTTATCAGTGAAAAGCCAATTTGATAATTTGGAAAGTTCAGGCGAAGCTTCGGAATTACTTTTTAGATAAACACCGAGGTTTCTTGAAATAATAGCAAGATGTAAAATCTCTAATATTTTTTTACTTTCTATTAGAGCACCCTCGATATTGCTTTGGGATATTGTCTCGTTTAAATCGGTTATGTATTCGATTGGGGGTTGAATGTTTTTTATTAATATTTCTTTAGCTTCAGTTACCAAGTTTCCTTCGGCAATTGCCTGAGAGACATTATCTATTGGGATTAGGCGGGATACATTTTTCTTCCCGTTTTCCGTAATACAATATTTAGAGATGTATTGAAGAACCTTCTGAAACTCTAATTTTTCTAAGGCAGAAATTGATATCATTTTACGGAATCTTTTTCATTGAAATAATCTTTGAATATCTTTTTTGTCTCGGGTGTGTAACTATTCAAATAATTGATAGTATCAGGAATAATATTAAAAACTTTTTTGTAAAGGAGTGATCCTTTAATTGAACTTTTGGAAGGAGCATTAAAAATATTCAGAAGAAAAAATACTGCGCTTAGGAAAAACAAAATCTGAATAGTTCCAATGGCTCCGCCGGCTATTTGGTTTACTAAGCCGTTAACTTTATCGAAAGGATGGATCATTCTTTTAATTAAGGACGTTAGTGCCATTACTCCGATAAAGATAACTATGCCTGCAATTATCTGTGATAGGTATAACTCAATTCCAGAAATATTTTCAACCACTTTTCCAAGACTGACGGAAAATTTGGCAGCAAGATAAATCGCAAGGCAAAAGCCTACAAACCCTATTACTTTACGAATGAATCCGTCTTTAAATCCAAGTATAAAGCCGATTAAAGCAATAACTATGATAATATAATCAAGTAGATTCAATTTATCCCCAAATATTTTTCAACGGCGGCTTTAACAATTTTCCCATCTGCTTTTCCCTTCATGCTCTTCATTACTTGGGGCATAAGCTTTGGAAAATCTTCCTTTGTTTTTGCGCCTAATGATTCGGCAATTATTCTAATCTCCGATTGGATTTCTTCATCGGATAATTGTTTCGGAAGATATTCCTGCAATATTTGCAATTCAGATTCTTCTTTTTTTGCTAATTCTTCCCTGCCGCCGTTTCTAAACTGTTCTATAGAATCTTTTCTTTTTTTTGCGGCTGTACTCAGCATTTTAATTTCTTCTTCGGTGTTTAATTCCTTACCGATTCCGCTTTTCTCAAATTCTAAAATCAAAGCGCGTATTGAACGGATTGTTTCAAGTCGGATCTTATCGCCTGATTTCATAGCCTTTTTTAAGTCTTCATTTATTATTTCTTTTAAGCTCATTTAAACTCCTAAATTAAAATTATTTTTACTCAATACTAAATTTCTCTGCGAGTTGAATTATGTTTCCCGTAACGAAATTAAAGTTATTAAATATTCCATGCACTAACTCACCGATTTCAGCCGGTTTAACAAAGCTATCGTAATCCCCCTTTATCCACTTGCGGTTTGCCGGAGTGTCAATAACCAAAGGTGTGATAGCATTTGCAGTTAACTTTATTTCTTTGCCCTCCAAAGCTAATGTTTTTACAAGATGAATTAAAGCTGCTTTTGATGCTCCGTATGCTGCTTTTTTTGCCTCGGGGTTTGTGCCGGTAAAAGCAGCAGTAAATAAAATCGAGCCACCGGCTGAATTCTTGACTAACAGGGAAAAATGTTTTGCAATTAAAAAGCTTGTCATTAAGTTCATGTTGAACATTTTTTCAAAATCAATTACTTCTGTTTCCCAAATGTTCTTCCCTCCGAAATAACCTCCTATGGTGTTGAAAAGGAAAAAGACTTTATCATTTCCCGGTTTGACCGATTTAAACGCATCGGCAACATTCGCTTCCAAAGTTAAATCTTTAACTTTTACAGTTTCAACTTTTTCGTGTTTGATATTTACTTCTGTTTTTGAATCGAAGAGGAATATTTTATCGTAATCCTTTTGCAAAAATACTTCCGAAGCTCCCTTGCCTAATGCTCCACTTGCACCGAAAATCAATAACTCCTTTTTCATTGAGGAATTTCCTTTATGAAGAATAATTTGAAAAGATTCAAAGGTAAAATAACAATTTCTATTTCATAATAAAATGATACCGATTTGACTTAAGAAGGACGGTCTATTGCAGCGATAATTATTTCTTTACTCTTGATTGATAAATACTAGCAAGGATTGGAAATATATTCAATAATTTAAGGCACTTTTTATTTCTTCACTCGCCAACCTGATTCCTTCTTTATAATATTTGATAGAATCACTTTTACTCTTGAAATATTTTTTTAATTCAACCGGATGTACATTTTCCGGCAGTTTGTTCCTCATTTTTTTATCCAAAATACCGCAGACGAGAAATATCTTTGTACCGGTTTCTGCAAATTTCTTTATGATTGTGCCGGTGGCTTTATTCATAAAGCTCTGATTATCAAACGAACCTTCGGCTGTAATAACGGCAGAATACCTGGTCGTTTTTTTTATCCCAAGGTTACGGGAAATAAACTTATCGGAAAAAATTATATTTGAATCCAAAAAGATTTGAAATCCTGCAGCCAAACCTCCGCCTGCGCCGGAAATTAATTTTGGGCTTGTAGATATCCTTTGTTCCTCAATTATTTTAATAATATTGGAAAAGCCTTTCTCTGCTATTTTAATTTCATTCCCGGTTAAACCTTTTTGCCTGCCAAAGGTTTTAGATGCACCGAAAGCTCCAAGCAAATGATTGTTCACATCCGAAATTAGATCAATTTGAAAAGGTAAATTTATTTTTTCCCAAACCATTTTTTTCACCAAGCCAAAATTTCCAGGAATAGGTCTGATTCTTAAACCTTTTGCATCAATAAGCTTTAATCCGAATTCGGAAAGCATACCAATCCCCATATCATTAGTTCCGGTACCGCCGATTCCGATTATTACTTTATCTACAAATATTTTCTCCGCTTTTATATCGGCAATAATTCTTTGTAATAGAACTCCCATTGCTCTTGAATTTATTAAAAGAGGATGCCTTTTGTCGCTCGGAATTAATTTTAATCCAACACAATTAGCCGACTCAATATATATTTTCCTATCATTTTTGCTATATCCGACTTCACAATCGATTAACCTTCTGCCAAAAGGTAAAGGAATTTTATATGAAATTATATCCAATCCGAAGTTTTCCATACAAACATTTAAGAACCCATCTCCTCCGTCCGAGATAGGTTTTGAAATTAAGATGACATTTTTTTGATGTCCTAAATAATAGTAAAATAAATCTGCAATTGATGCTGAATCGGCACATTCTTTAAAACTATTTGGCGCAATGAGAATTTTCATAAAACAAAGGAGTCAAATCTTTATTGTTTGAGTTTCGGAAAAATCGATTATTCCCTTTCTAAAGATTTTTCACGTACCAGTATTAAAAATTAATTTAACTTGTCCTATTCTACAAATAATTTATCTATTAGTAAATAAAGTTCATTATTTAAAATTCCTTTCATTTTTTATAGTAGAAGAATAATATCCAAACTTCTTTATTCCCAAGTCGGCTCTTATTTATTATGAAAAGAAAAAATAATAATATATTTTTGACCCCATTGATTGTTGACCAATAATTAAAAAGAGGTTAATTAATGTTTAAGCAGCATCCTAAAGGACTTTACGTCCTATTCTTTACTGAAATGTGGGAACGCTTTAGCTATTACGGTAATAGAGCGATTCTTGCCCTTTTCATGATCAAAGCACTTATGTATAATCATGAGCTTACTTCTTCAGTCTACGGATATTATACTGGACTTGTTTACCTTACCCCTCTTATTGGAGGTTACGTAGCAGATAGATACTGGGGAAATAGAAAATCAATTTTTGTCGGCGGAGCTTTAATGGCTCTCGGACAGTTCGCCCTTGCTTTTAGCGGGCAGGTATTTACAAACCATGGCTTTGCAGAAATATTCTTCATTTTGGGTTTGACTCTCCTAATTGTAGGCAACGGATTCTTCAAACCAAATATATCAACTATGGTCGGAAGCCTTTATCCTGAAGAAGAAATTCATAAAAGAGATTCCGCATTTACCATCTTTTATATGGGAATAAATTTAGGTGCATTTTTAGCTCCATTAATTTGCGGCGGACTCGGAGATACTGGTAATCCTGCTGACTTTAAATGGGGTTTCTTATCAGCGGGTATTGGAATGATACTCGGTCTAATTATTTTTTACTTCGGTAAAGATAAAAACCTTGTTACACCGGATGGTAAACCTGTTGGAATGATACCTACCAAAAGAGATAAAAAAAGCGCTGACTATGTAAAAGACGAGCCTTTAACTAAAATTGAGAAACAAAGAATAGCTGTCATTTTCATACTATCCTTCTTTGTAATCTTTTTCTGGGCTGCTTATGAACAAGCTGGCGTTTCACTTACATTTTTTGCCGAATCTCAGACCAACCGCGTTGTCGGATGGCTTGGCAACTACGTTATCCCTGCAAGTTTTTTCCAATCAATAAATCCAATAATTATTTTTATTGCGGCACCTCTTTTTGCATTTATGTGGACTGGTCTCGGCAAAAAGAATATGGAACCTTCTTCCCCGCTTAAAATGTCAATGGGATTAATGATTCTTGCACTTGGTTATGTAGTAATGGTAATAGGCGGAGGAATAGCTCAGAAAGGCGTTTTAGTAAGTCCCCTATGGTTAACTGCAGCATACACACTTCACACTTTTGGAGAATTAAGTTTATCTCCAATCGGACTTTCTATGGTTACTAAATTGTCTCCGATCAGATTTTCATCTATGCTGATGGGAGTCTGGTTTCTTGCTAATGCAGCCGCTGATTGGCTAGCCGGACAATTAAGCACTCTTTATCCTATTAACCAAAATGGGACAACATCAATTCATTACCTCCTTGGTTATGCAGTGAAAGATTTGCCCTCATTCTTTATGATCTTTGTTGTTATGGCAGCAGTGGCTTCTATTATACTCTTTGTACTTTATAAGATATTGTTAAAGATGATGCACGGAGTTGCATAAAACTTATTTATAATTTCCCCACTATTGCTTTTATTAAGTATGGTGGGGATTTTTATTTCAACTATGTTTGTATTAAATGTTCAGAAATTATTTCATATTAAACCGCTTTGTTCTTGAAGCTAATGCTTCGCTTATTGGATACCGGATAATCTCCGCATTTACTCAAGAAAAAGAGAAACTTCTATTTGAACTATCAAACGGCATCCAAAGTAAATTTATCGAAATCTCAACCTCTTCTCATTTTGAATATATAACATTTCGGGATAATTATTCTAGATCTAAAAAGAATACTATTGATTTCTTCTCAAACTATATTCCTGCAAATATTGTTTCCTTCGAAATCTCTGCGTCGGATAGAATAATAAGGATTCATCTTGAAGATTCTTCTATTTATTTTTTTATTAGAGGTAAATATTCAAATGTAATTATTATAGATAAATTCAACCGGGTTGAATTCTTTAAAAACCAAACAGATTCATTTACAACCGAAATAGTGCAGGAAATTAGTAATACAAGTTTCATTTCAAATAAAAACATACCGGGACTTAACTTTGAATATCAGAATGATTATTTCATTGAAGCAAAGAATCGATGCCCATTCCTGGGTAAGGAAATAATAAACGAAGCAAAGAAACGTGCAAGCTCAGTCAAAGGATTGACAGCTTCCATTATTTTAGAAAAAGTTATTGAAGAAGCATTAGAAAATAAATTAGCCGTTTGCTTTAATGATAGCAGTAACAATAGTAATATGACTTCCGGTAATGCAGAATTAACCATTGATTCATTCAGTAATGATTTCACAAGACGTAAAGAATTTGATTCTGTTGCACCTGCACTTAATTATTTTCTTCAATTCAAATTTAGCCGCGATGATTACCATGAAATTCAAAAAACTATTTCTAAATATTTATCCAAAGAATTTGAAAGAACTACCGAAAGATTGAATAATGCCCAATCAATTTTAACCTCGGAATCCAAAGAAGAGGAATATAACAGGATAGGCAATCTATTGCTGATAAATATTTCAGTAATGAAAAAGGGTATGGAGTTTATTGAACTTGAGGATGTCTATAAAAACAATCTTTTGCTTAAAATAAAATTAACAAAGTCTCTTTCTCCTAAACAAAATGTCGACTACTATTTCGAGAAAGCTAAAAGCGAAAGAATTAAATTTGAACTTGCAAAAGAAAATATTAAATTTTTCAAAGCTAACTTTTATAAACTGAAAATTATTGAGGAACGATTTAATAAGTCAAAAACTACAGATGAACTGAAAATGCTTATGAAAGAATTAAAATTATCCGGGAAGGAATCGAGCGATGATCATGATGATATTAGAAATAAATTTAAGCACTTTCTAATTGAAGGCAAGTATAATGTTTTCGTCGGGAAAGACAGCGCCAGCAACGACTTATTAACCGTAAAATTTGCAAAACAAAATGATTATTGGTTCCATGCAAGAAGCGTATCTGGGTCTCATGTTGTATTGAGAGTTGAAAGTCCAAAAGAAGGAATGCCTAAAAGTATTTTGAAAAAGGCAGCCTCCTTAGCAGCATTTTACAGTAAATCAAAAACCTCAGGTACTGCTCCTGTATCTTATACATTAAAAAAATATGTAATTAAGAGAAAGGGAATGGAACCGGGAAAGGTAGCTTTGCTTAAAGAGGAAGTTTTACTTGTAAAACCTGAGATCCCTTCAGGCTGTGAGCTATTAACTAACGAATAATCACATAATAGATTTTAGAATTGCTACAAAAGCATTTTTACCTATCTCAATTACAGAATCATCCGGTAGAAATCTTGGATTGTGAAGCCCAAACTTCATTCCGTTTGATGTCCCCAACCAAAACATAAAAGAGGGATACTGATGCGAAATATACCCGAAATCCTCTCCGGTCATTTTATAGCCGCAATCAATAAAATTAAATTCTTTTGAAAGTTCGGGGATAAGCTGATCATATACTTCTTCATTAACGATGACTTCAGGGTAACTTGCACCCTTTTCACAACTGTATTTCACTCCTGTTATCGTTTGAATTCCTTCAAGTATATTTATTAGACTTCCATAGAATTTTTGAGCCATCTCATTTGACAAACCACGAATCGTTCCCTCAAGTTTTGCGTGCCCGGGAATAATATTTCTAATTTCGCCGGCTTCAATTCTCCCGGATCCAAAGACAAAAGGCTCTGAAATATTCCTTGGGATTTTGTCCACCGAATCAAGAAAAAGCCTTAAAGCATTAAAAGCATTCTTCCCTTCCTGAGGAAAGGCAACATGCGAACTTACACCCTGAAAACTGATATCAACTTCAAGTGAAGATGCAAACAGCACTCCCTTCGAGCTTGCAATTGTACCTTGAGCATATTCATCCGTGACATGCAAAGCAAAAGCCTTGGTAACTGTAAACTTGTTGAATACTCCTGTCTTAAAAAACTCCATCGCTCCACCACCGCTTTCTTCGGCTGGCTGGAATAGAAAAAGAATATTTTGTTTAATTTTATTTTCTAAAACATAATTCAAAAAACTATAAAGAATTGAAGTGTGAACGTCATGTCCGCAAGCGTGCATAAAATTATTCTTAGAACAAAATTCAATTTGATTTTCTTCTTTTATCGGCAATGCGTCAATATCAGCTCTAAAAAGAAGATAGTCGAAATTATTTACCCTATACTCAACTAACAGTCCGGTTCGATATGGAGAATGAACTTTTAGTTTTGAGCTATCTTTTAATTCTTCAATCGACTTCCTAAGAAGATTTGTCGTTTCAAATTCATGAAAAGATAATTCCGGATTCTGATGTAATACATGTCTTAATTCTTGCGGAGAAATAACTTCACCTTTAATAAAATTAAAGCTCAAAAGTATTAATCAAAGCCTTAACAGCTTTTTCCTTATATTTTTCTTCAACCAAACAGGAAATTTTAATCTCTGATGTTGTTACTAATTTAACCGGAATTCCGGCAAGTGCTTTGAAATATTTTGCCGCAACACCGCTGCTCGATTTCATGCCTATTCCTACGATTGAAATTTTCGAGAATCCGGAGTTATAGTCAATATTCAAATCTTTCATCCCTTTTAGAATCTGTGAAAGTGCTTTGGAAATGTGAGCTTTCTTATCTTCTATTACAGTAAAGGAAATGTTTAATCCCCCATTACTTATAATAGAAATCATATCAACATTCAGGCCTTCCTTTGCCACTTTTTCAAATATTTGATGAACTAGAGTATAATCAAGCGGAAGATTTGATAATGTAACTTGTGTTTGATTATCCATAACACTTAATCCGGAAACAACCGGCTGCTCTATATTTTTCTTCATAACGTAACTTCCTTCCTCTTCTGAAAAAGTCGAACCACAATAAATTGTTATACCAAATTTCTTAGCTATTTCTACCGACCTGCTGTGAAGTACTTTGGCGCCTAAACTTGACATTTCCAGCATCTCGTCATAGGTAATGTACTTTAATTTCTTTGCTCCGGGGTGTATCCTTGGATCCGTTGTAAATATTCCTGCTACATCACTATATATTTCACATTTCGCGCTCATGGCTGCTGCAAGTGCAACGGCAGATGTATCAGACCCGCCTCTACCCAATGTTGTTATCTCTCCGTCTTCAGTTATTCCCTGGAACCCGGTTATTATAACTGCATCATCTTCTTTGAGCAGTGCCTTAATCTTCTTAACCTTTAAGTTTTTAATCCTCGCTTGGTTAAAATCTCCGGTTGTCAATATCTCTGCCTGAAATGCATTAAGTGATTTACACTTAACACCAATTTCATTTAAAGCGATCGCAAGCAATGATGCCGATACCTGTTCCCCTGTAGTAAGTAGCATATCTAATTCTCTTGGAGCAGGATTAATCGAAATCTCCTTTGAAAGTTTAATGAGGTTATCAGTAGTCTTTCCCATTGCCGAAACAACTACAATAAGCTTATACTGCTGCTTAATCCTCTTAGCAATTTTCTCAGCAACCTTTTTCAGCTTTTCTGAATCAGCTACTGAACTTCCTCCGTATTTTTGAACTATAATATTTTTCATTTCTCTATAACAGTTTTATTTTATTCCTTAGTTTATGAAATATCTTCTATCCATTTTTTGTGACAAACTCTTGTACAGTCTTTTACCGACTTATCTGATAACAAAAAAGTTATCCGGAAAGAAGTAGTCGAAATTCCTAGCACTTCAATTTTGTTTTCTTCTAGCAAATTTAAGGATTCTATAATAATATTATTATCCCTGTTGATTCCATCGCCAATTAAAGAAACAGCGCCTAACTCTCTTTCAATCAATACATCGTCTCCGAAATTATTGCTTAATTCATACTCAAAAGCTTTACGATCAATAATATTTTTCCCGGAAATTATAATTGTTGCTTTTCCTAATCCATCCTTTTTATTTGACAATGCATAGTTTAATTCTTTTATTTTATAATGTGTTTTTTCAGCCAGCTTCAAAAAATCATAAATATTCTTTTGATTTTTGCTGCCTGTAAAAATCAACCTATTCAAATCGTTTTCATGAACAACTGCTTTAACACCTTTGGATAAGCCTGCCTGCATTAACCTAACAATCGTTTCCTTTTCTCCGCCGGAAGATTTTCTCGCATAAATAGCAATCTTAGCTTCCTTTGCAAATTGTACTGCTTGAGCGTTTAACACTTTTGCTCCTGCTTCGCTCATTTCCTGCATAATTTCATATGAAAGTTCCGGCAAATGAAGCGCTTCCCTTATTGCCGAAGGATCCGCTGAATAAACTCCGTCAACATCCGAGTAAATCTCACATCTTTCTGCATTTAATGCTGCTGCAAGTGCAACAGCCGACGTATCTGAGCCGCCTCTGCCAAGTGTAGTAATGTCTCGCTTATAACTTACCCCCTGGAATCCGCCGACAACTACAACTTTATCATTCGCTAATTCATCAAGCACACGAAAAGGTCGAACTTCAATTACTCTTGCATCGTTATGACGGTCGTTCGTAATTATTCCTGCTTGCGAGCCCGTCAAAGATATTGATTCAATACCTAACTCATTCAATGCAATACATAACAACGACATTGTTATTCGCTCACCTGTACTTAGCAGCATATCCATTTCGCGCTTCTGAGGATTACTAGAAATTGATTTCGCCAATTCTATTAATGAATCTGTAGTCTTCCCCATAGCTGAAACAACAACTACAACATCATTACCTGATTTTTTAACATCATA
>JAJYCM010000068.1 GCA_021778375.1 Bacteroidota bacterium | reverse complement strand
ATTATAGGCTTGTTGGAGGCTTGTTAGAGGCCTGGTGGAGCGGATGAAAAATTAGTGAGAAAACAGGGAAAAAAGATTTTGGGTATGACAAAATGGCCGATTGCGGAATGGTAATAAAGTAAAGCTAGTGGAGATACATTTTATAAGCGCGACAATCCACAATACAAGATATAAAAATGGCTAAAAAATATTCCACCCAGCGGACAGGATTATAGCAAAAAGCAAAGGTTTTACTGTCAATCCTCAAAGAATATGTGTGTTCTGTTACAAGAAAACCTTTATAAAGAATAAGATTTTTCTTGACTTTAGCTTATAATATAATATTTTTGTAACTAATTAAAACGATATGTAATTTTTTATGCATTTTAGACTCAGAAAATATTACTTTTTAATTATACTTGCTTTCCTCGCTACCTGGGGCATAAAAGGAAATGCGCTTTCTTCAGAATCACTACAAATTTCATCATCAACAAATCAGTTAAAGTGTTTTGAAGTCAGTACTACTTTGATAATATCATCTGATTATCATGAAAGAACTTTTCTTTATTCAAACAGACAATTAACTCGCAATCGAAAAATTAGTAGTCTCTCAAAAGTAATTTCAGTTTGTAAGTATAAACTTTTTGCCATAAAACTTGTACACGCATTTCTTAATGAACACACCGATTCTAAACTTATCGACCGTTCTAATCATAGTTGTTTCCTTATTTGAGGCTTATCTGACCCCACGCCTCGGCATGGGGTCAGACGACTCTTTGCACCTTTGGAGCTTAGTCCTGAGTCCGAATATTCAAATAAGCTCATTGACTTGTCCGGTTCTGGTTCGTGCATGTTAGGTGTTCAATAAAAAATTATTTCGGAAACATTTAATTGAGATTTGATATGAAAAAATATATATATACTTGCGTTCTCCTTATTATCATTGCTCTGTCTTCTATACAAGCACAGGATAATATCTATTCGAAAAAGAAACCGGCAGGCGCTCCTCCCGAAGCATTATTGAAAACAGTCAAAGAGATGCCTAACGGTTTCGTTTCACCAAAGAAAATATCTTCATCACAATATTCAACAACTGTGTTCACTTTTAGTGATATAACAGTATTTTCATACTTCGACAACACGGAAATCCGTATTACATATCAGGACGGAACAGTGATGGACAGTGCCAAAATGAAAGCAGATACAATATTCTCAGTTTCGCATTGGCAGGGAATCTACACAATAAGCGGCAACAAGCCATATTCGGTTCTAATAGGAGATGCAATTTCAAATTATGTTAACGGTTATTTTGCTTTGGACCAGAGCGGACGCGGGAAAAGTACAAAGCTGAACACCTGGATGATGACCGGGGGAAGCGAATATGATCCTCATTTTATAATTTTTGCTTATGAAGACGGAACACAATATACCATAAAAGAATTAAGTACAGGAGCCTTTGTATATGCCGGTACTTTAGACAACGGAAAATATTTGGATTTCCCAAATGTAAGTTCAATTCAAGGCAAAGCTTTGCAGGTAGTTAGCAATAAACCGATTTCTGCTCTTTCATATACAGATCAAGATTATTATATCCCCTCGGTTAACGGAACTTTTGCAGGAACACTATTTTACGGATTTTCCGGATATGCAGGCGGTTGGGAAAATTCAATTACTATTTCATCTTACACAAATAATAATCAAATTCTTGTTACCGATCTGGATTCTAAAGATACATTAGGAATGTTCACTCTGGGGCAGTGGCAGGTAACCACAATACCTGTGTTTAAAGATACATTTTGGAAGATACAATCTACGGGGACAGTGACTGCTGCTGATATTCCTTTTGCTGGCTGGGCTGGCAGTTATTCATATATGGCTCGCACCGCAGACTCTACGGGGCTTAACTTTGGAACTTCATTTATTGTTCCTACCGTTGAAAGTCAGGTAAGCATATTTTCTTACGAAGACAATAACAGAGTAAAAATTACTTTTCTCGGAGACACTACTTATCCGTATATGTCCTCTACTGAAATTGCAGATACACTTCTTCAAACTGGTGAAGGATATATTTTCAGCACACCTTACGGAAATAATGTCTATCATGTTTCCGCACAAAAAAATGTTTCAGTAGTTCAAAGCAGCGGTGGATATGGCGCAGATTTTATGCCGTTAGGATATGTTTTCGACTTGCCGGATATAGCTGTTTCGAACGGCGATATTGAGTTTAATCCACCTGATAGCCTTTTTGTAGCGGGTGATAAAATTGATATTAATATTTCAGTAAATAATTCTGGATCAGCAAACGCATCAAATATTTTGGTGGCAGCATACGACGGCGACCCGGATGCCGGCTATGCGCCGGTAATTGGGAAATCTTATATACCGAATATAACTGCAGGGAGTAAAAGTATTATTACATTTCAATATGTTGTCCCAAAGGATGCAAAATACCGTTATATATATGTGAAAGTTGATCCATTAAATCAAATAGCAGAATCAAATGAATCGAATAATAAAGCTTCACGTCCGTTAAAACCAAATTCCGATTTACTTCCCCCTTTAGCCATTACAATATCAGCGCCAGGCGCACTTGCCCGCGATTCATCAAGCGGTGTACTTACGCCTAATCCATTTACAGTGACAGCGAATATTTTTAATACAGGCAATGTTTCTGCAAGCAATGTTCATACCGTATTGTCACTCTTTAATGGGTTAACCCTGACTTCAGGACCGGTAGACACTGTTCTCGGGAATATCCCAGCTTCAGGTACTATTCAAATTATTTGGACGATAAATGCCAATAAGGATTCTTCGTCATTAAACTTCTATTCATTAAGGATTAGCGCAGATAATGCAGATTCAAAGGATATAAACCGTGCAGTTAACATTCCAGATATTGTACCACCTACAAAACCTGCCAATCTTGCTGCTTCCGTATCATCCAATAATAGTGGGATAATTCTGAAGTGGGATGAGAATTCCGAATCAGACCTTGGCGGCTATAACATTTATTACGGAACCGATTCGACTAATTATAACGGTACCGGCGCTAATGAAGGAGATTCTCCGATAGCTGTTTCTCAGCTAAAGGAATTCACCATAACAGGGCTTACCCCAGGTGTAAAACATTGGTTTGCATTAAAAGCAATTGATTTTTCGGGAAACATGAGTGAATTCTCAGATATGACTTCTGCAACTCCTGTGGTTACCGATATTCTAAAGACAAATTTGGAAATACCAAAAAATTATGCATTGAGTCAAAATTTTCCAAATCCTTTCAATCCATCAACTATTATTAGATTTGATGTCCCTAAAGCGGGTTTTGTCCGAATAGAACTGTTCAACACAATTGGACAAAAGGTAGCATCTCTTTTATCGTCAGAAAAACCTGCTGGGCGATATGAAATTAGTTTTGACGCCAGTAAACTTTCGAGCGGGACATACTTCTACAGAATGGATGCAGGCGGATACGTAATTATTAAGAAAATGTTATTGTTGAAATAAATACAAAGAAGAATACAATAGGAGCTAGATAAATATTCCGGAATAAGAGTTCATAAGAAAATCTTAAATTTCTATGAACTCTCTCCGGAATTAATAAAATAGGTACTTCTAATAACTTCTCTGACAAGCAAAAAGGATTAAGGGAATGTTGGGAAAATTACTACTATTCTATCATTCAGGTTTTTAAAAGTTTCTTATATCCTTATCGGCAAAATAACCATCGGGATACCTTGTCTATAAAATTTTCTCTGCACTGCAAAGACGATATAATTGTGAAGCCACCGTGTAATGAAAGATTCCTCTGGAAATACTAATTGCCCGCCGAAATAAATTACATGCGAAAATCTATTATTTATTTTAGGAATTAGGTTCTCTATTTCCTCCACGACATCTGTTCCTACGGACGTAAATGCCTCGGCATAATAACCATGCTCATTCATGTAGTGGATATATTTACTTACATCTGTCTTGATGTGTTCATCTAAGTTTTCGATTTCCTCCACACCTTTGAAATTACCCGCATCTACGCTGCCGACTTGTATGAAAACAAAGTTCTTATATGTATTGCTGAAAAGTCGGAATACACTAAACAGCGTATGAAGTCCCAATCCATTAAACCCATTAACTAATATTGCGGCTGTCTTCGCCTTCGGATCGAATTGCGGAACTTTCATTTCAGTTGGATTTTTTTCGTCTTCTTCCAAGTTATATATCGAAGCTTCAAATGAGTCCACTATTGTGTCAAGCTTGCGAATCATCTCTCCGGCTTTATTATAATGATTCTTTATAAAAAGTGTAACCGAGACCAGACCTGCAGTTATTACTAATGTTATCCAGCCCCCCTCGCTAAACTTAATTATCATTACCGAAAACAAAATAAATGTTGTTAGAAATAATCCGACACCGTTAATAGAAAGTTTTCTGAACCAATTCTTATCAGATTTCCTTACATTCCACCAATGTATTACCATTCCGAGCTGCGATAAGCTGAATGTAATAAAAACGTTTATCGAATATAAAACGATTAGAAAATCAACAGAGCCGGATGATATAATCATCATTATCAAAGAAGCCGCGCCCATTAGAATTATACCGTTTTGATTAACTAATCTATCACTCAAGTTTGCAAATCTTGTAGGGAACCACCTATCAAGCGCCATGCTTGCAAGTACGCGCGGTCCGTCAAGAAAACCCGTCTGCGCGGCAATGAATAACAATATTGCCTCGGACAATAGTGTTATCAATACAAAATAATATGCCGGTCCTTTTCCCCACCCCCTTGACATATTTTCAAAGAAAATAGCATTTAATGTTTTACCAGCTTGAGGTTCAACATTAAAGAGAAGATATCCGATCATTAATCCGATAACTGTTATGGATAATGAGAACGCCATATAATGCATTGTCTTCTTTGCTGTTTCTACGCGCGGCTCTCTTAAAATCGGAAGCCCGTTGCTGACTGCCTCTATTCCAGTAAATGTTCCTGCTCCCATGCTATATGCCCTCATAACTAAGAATAATACGCCAAAGGTTCCGAGATCATGAAAGGATTGTTTTAGCTCAACTCCGGTTGATTGATATACTTGGTTAATTTTAAATGCATGTGTAATTATGGCATAGAGAATTGCAAATAAGTGTGTCACCACAAAAAGCATAAAAATTGGCACTAGCGGAATTACGGCTTCCTTAATACCCCGGATGTTTAGTATCAATAGTACAAGCACTCCGACTATAGCGAATTCCAGTTTATAGACGAGAAAGTGCGGCGGTAAAAAGCTAAAGATTGCGTCGGCGCCGCTTGCAATTGAGATTGTTATCGTTAACACGTAATCTATTAGCAATGCACTTCCTGAGATCATTCCGATTTTTGGTGAGAGTAATTTGCTTGCGACTAAATAACCCCCTCCTCCTGAAGGAAACAGTTCAATTATATGTGAATAACTTGCTGCTATTATAAAAATGGTTATCGCAGTACCGAGTCCGACAAACAAACCAAGGTAAGGATGCCCTTCTAAGGCTTTGAATGCTTCGGGGGGGCCGTAACACGACGAGGAAAGTCCGTCTGATCCTAACCCCACCCATGCAAGGAAGGCGATTAAGGAAAGTTTATGGAAAATAGCTTTATCGTGCGGATCACGTGCTCCGCCAATTACTATATCTTTAAGTCGCTTAATTCCTGATTCAGTATCCATACTTCCGGTTTTAATTACATTTACTACAAATGATTTAAGGATAAATTCACCTTACGCTGGATTTCCCTTTGGAATGTTGGAATAATGTGAAAAAATAATTTGACTCATCACTCCATTTTTCCAATATTCCAAAGGTTGCGAAAAAGTGATTAATAATCCGATTAATCTAATTATGTAATATAAATTATTTTCAATTTAAATTTGGGATATTCTCTGATTGCACAAAATTAAATAAATCATGTAACGCAGACAATTTCAAATATAAAGGAAGTGAAGTGCAAAACCTGCGAGGTTTTCCTAAACCTCGGAGTTTTCTCATTATGGGATGATAACTTTTGTTAAATTGGTGTTTTTTATTAAAAGACTTAAATTTGCACTTCAATTTTAAATAGGCAATTATGAAAATTAGAAATAACGAACCGACACCCTCTGAAAAAATCAATTTTAAGAAAATTCATGTTGTTGTTGTTTCGTCAGTAATGTTGACTTTCATTTCGTATTGGAGAGCTGCAGCAATTGTATTGTCAGACCTGGCATCGAGCGCTTATTATGCATTAGGTATAGCCGAAAAAGCTGTCGGTCCGTCGGCGCCCTGGTTCGTTTTATTTGTAATGATCTTTGCTTATGGTATACGTGCAGTTTATACTGAGTCATCCAGTATGTTTGTGCGCGGAGGTGTTTATCGTGTTGTGCATGAAGCACTCGGAGAATCTCTTGCAAAATTTTCTGTCTCTGCTTTAATTTTTGACTATTTAATTACTGCCCCCATTAGCGCTGTTTCAGCCGGGCTTTATATTTCCGGTTTAATAAGTTCTCTTCATTTTTTTGCCGGTACAAAAATGGCACTGCCTACGAACACGGTTGCAATGATTGTCGCAATTATTATTGAATTGTATTTTTGGTGGAAGAATATAAAAGGCATTGAGGAATCAAGTCATAAGGCTTTAAGAATTTTTCAGCTCACCCTTGTGCTTGCAGTAGTACTATTTATTTGGTCAATTATTACAATTGCAACAAAAGGTTTTCACTTACCTCCGTTTTCAATTCATTTATCACCTGATTCTTTAGGAGTTTTAAAAAATGTTGATTGGGTAAGAACCATTGGGGGTATCGGTGTTCTAGTTGGAATGGGCCACGCAATACTTGCCGTTAGCGGTGAAGAGACACTTGCTCAGGTCTACCGGGAAATTGAAGCTCCAAAACTCCATAATTTTTTGAAAGCCGGAATGATAATTTTTGTCTTTAGTTTTATTTTTACCGGAATTAATTCTTTATTCGCTTCGATGATTGTTCCTCAAAATGAGCTTATAGGGAAATATAACGATAATGCTTTAAGTGGTTTAGCTATGCATCAAGTCGGACCGCAGTGGATTCTTTTAATTCTGCAAGGATTCGTTGTATTTGTTGGGTTCATAATTCTTGCAGGTGCAGTTAATACCGCCCTTATAGGTTCAAACAGTGTTCTCAACAGGGTCGCCGAAGATGGCGTGCTTCACGAGTGGTTCAGACGACCACATTCAAAATATGGGACCACTTATCGAATAATTAATACTCTTGCAATTTTTCAGCTTATCATTATAATCGCAAGCCGCGGAGATGTTTTCCTAATTGGTGAGGCATATGCGTTCGGGGTTGTTTGGAGTTTTATTATGAAAGCATTTTCGATGATTATCCTTCGCTTCAAAGATAAATCAAAACGACTTTGGAAGGTAGGTCCGAATATTACAATCGGTAAAAATGAAATACCAATTGGATTAAGCATAATTTTCTTAGTCCTCTTTTTAGTTGGTGTAATAAATCTCTTCACAAAGCCCTTTGCGACTGTTGGGGGAGTTTCTTTTACAATTATTCTTTATTTTGTCTTCGGAATATCCGAACGTGCAAATAAAAAGCTCGCACTTAATAGAGACCCAGGTCTGGAAAAGTTTAACATTAACCCTCAATCAAGCTTGACTTCTGTTTATAATAATTTTACACTGCCTTCAAGACGTTTAGTCGCTCTAAGCGCACCTGGGAAACTATTGCCGCTTCAAAAATGCTTGAATGAAATTGATCCAGAAAAAGAAGAAGTGGTAGTGATGAAAGCAAAAATTCTTTCCGGATCAGAAAATTTACTTGTTAGTGAATTCATTGATTTACCCGAGGATGAATTATTTACGGAAATAATTAAGCTCGCCGAAAAAGAAGGAAAGCCAGTGAAACCAATCGTTGTTCCCACTAATAATGCATTCTTTTCTATAATAAATACAGCTTATGAATTAGATGCTAAGGAAATTTTTATTGGAATTTCGGAACGATATCCGGTAGATTATATATTTGAGCAATTTGCGGTATTGTGGGGAACAATTCAGGCTGATGAAAACAAGCGATTGACTATCAGGGCAATTGGTCAAAAAAACAAAAAGAATTTCGAATTAAAATTAGAGCTGTAAAGTATAAGAAAAAAGAATTTTTATATCTTTATACTATAAGATCTCGAAAAAAAATCTAATGCTGCTATTATTTTGTACGCCCCGCTTTTTTAGCTGACGCAATTTTAGGAACTGCTTCAGCCGGATTGAAATTAGTCGTTTGTATTACTTATGTTTTCGCATTGCTGACATGGTAAAAATTTATCATTCAGTCTGTAATATTTTCGGTATCCGCATTAGTATTTGACTGCTTTCTTGTGACTCCTGTTAGGTGAGTATCTTAAGGACTTTATTTTTTTTGAATTATTAAATTTTAATTTATTCTTACTTATAATATGAAAACAATAAAAATACTCTCATGGAATGTTAACGGAATTAGAGCCATCCATAAAAAAGGATTTTTAGATTGGATATCAAAAGTTAAACCCGACATCCTTTGCCTTCAAGAAACAAAAGCACATGAAGATCAATTGCCGGAAGAATTACTAAATATCAATGGCTATCATTCATATTTCTGTTCAGGAGAAAGAAAAGGCTACAGTGGAGTTGCAATTTATTCTAAAGAAAAACCTATAAGCATTAAAAAAGGATTCGGCATATCTGAATTAGACAATGAAGGAAGGATTTTAATTGCCGAGTATCCCGGATTCTTTTTATACAACATATACTTCCCTAACGGGAAAGCAAACCCGGAAAGATTAAAATACAAAATGAGATTCTATGACGCCTTTCTTGATCATGCTAACGAGCTTAAAAAATCAGATTCGAAGATTATTTTCTGCGGAGATGTAAATACAGCACACAAAGAAATTGATCTTGCACGTCCAAAAGAAAATTCTAAGGTATCCGGTTTTTTGCCGGAGGAGAGAGCCTGGATAGACAAGGTAATAGAAAACGGCTACTTAGATACTTTTCGTATATTTAATTCAGAGCCAAATAATTATACCTGGTGGGATCAAGTTACGCGCGCGCGTGAGAGAAATGTGGGCTGGAGAATTGATTATTTCTTCGTTTCCGATAATGTCAAAAATGAAATTACAAATGCATTCATTCTTAGTGATGTTATGGGATCGGATCATTGCCCGATAGGTATTGAAAAGGCTATTCAGTAAACTTCGTATTATTTCTTGGCAGAATGATTATTCCACCTCGAATCTCGAAACTTATTAAAATCCTTGAATAAAAATTTTAAATGTGAGAGCTAATTTCTTTATCTTTGTAAACAGAATTTTGGAATTAATAAAGGAATTACACAGATGAGCATTCTTGCAGATAAAAAAACCCGCTTAGTTGTTCAGGGAATAACCGGTGGCGAAGGTTCGTTCCATTCTCAGCAAATGATTGAATACGGCACTCAAGTTGTTGCCGGCGTTACTCCCGGAAAAGGAGGAACTACTTTTCAAGGCGTTCCAGTTTTTAATACCGTTGTTGAGGCGGTAAATGAAAAGAAAGCTAATGCTTCAATTATTTTTGTACCCCCAGCTTTTGCGGCTGATGCAATTTTAGAAGCTGCTTCGGCTGGTTTGAAACTAATCGTTTGTATTACCGAAGGTATTCCCGCTGCAGATATGGTTAAGGTTTATCACGCTATTAAGAAAAATAATGTCGTTATGATCGGTCCTAACTGCCCCGGCGTTATTTCTCCCGGTAAAGCTAAATTAGGCATTATGCCAGGTTTCATACATAAAGCAGGTAAGATCGGCGTCGTTTCAAGAAGCGGCACGTTGACTTATGAGGCTGTTAAACAATTGACCGATGTAAATCTTGGACAGTCTACTTGTGTCGGTATTGGCGGTGATCCTGTTATCGGCTCACGGTTTATTGATATTATAAAAATGTTTAATGATGACCCGGGCACTGAAGGTATTATTATGATTGGTGAAATCGGTGGAACTGCTGAAGAGGAAGCTGCTAGTTTTATTAAGAAAAATGTTAAGAAACCAGTCGTCGGTTTTATTGCCGGTAGAACTGCTCCTGCTGGAAGAAGAATGGGACACGCAGGTGCGATTATTTCCGGAGGAAAAGGAACGGCGGCAGAAAAAATGGAAGCGATGAGAAAAGCCGGAATTAAAGTTGTAGAAAGCCCCGCGGAACTCGGCTCAACTATGTTAAAAGCACTTGAAGCCCTTAAAAAGAAAGAGTCCCCCGCTAAAGCAAAGTCTAAAGCTTCGGCAAAGAAAATCGTTGTAAAAAAGATAATTAAGAAAAAATAATTACAGGAGAAAAAGTTGAGCTACAAAACGTTGGCAATAATTAAACCGGATGCGGTAAAAAATAATTTAACCGGACAAATTATTGCAAAGATTACCGAGGCTGGATTCAAAATTAAAGCAATGAAAATGGTTAGATTGACCAAGGATTCCGCCGGCGGATTTTATGAAGTCCATAAAGCACGCACTTTCTATAATGACCTGGTTGAATTTATGACCTCCGGTCCCTGTGTACCCATTGCTCTTGAAAAGGAAAATGCCGTCGCGGAATTTAGAAATCTTATAGGCGCTACGGATCCGGCAGACGCAGCAGATGGTACAATAAGAAAATTATTCGCCGCCTCTAAAGCTGAAAATGCTGTACACGGTTCGGATTCAGACGAAAATGCCGCTCTCGAAATTTCTCATTTCTTTTCAAGAAAAGAATTGCTCGAAAATTTCGGAGCTTGATTTAATAATTAAATAATTCCCTCTTCTTTGGGAAAAATAATTACTTTACTAAAGGATAAATAATGAAATATGTTTTTGGCTTTATAATTTTTAGCATGCTGATCTTCGGATGTAGCAAAAAAAATGAACAAGTCCCTGTTACTGCCGCTAGCTTTGCTTTCGACTCGACTGATATTAAAACTACTCCCGTTTCAAATCCGAACGAAAGTTTTTCTATTCGCTATGACTTTGAAAAAGGAAAAAATTATAACTATAGATTGACTTCCCTTTCAGATGACAATCAAACTATTAAAGCGGATACTACTATTCTACAACATGTAACTCAAAACGTTACCTACTTAATGACCCTTTCCCTATCTAATGTAGACAAAGACACCGTGAT
>JAJYCM010000067.1 GCA_021778375.1 Bacteroidota bacterium | reverse complement strand
CAAGTTTTTACAAAAATAGATCTCGAATATGTTTTCTATGGAAAAAATTTGAATGTAAAAGATATCGAGCGGGCGATTGAGCTTTCCCAAACAAAATATTGCAGCGTTACTGCAATGCTTCAAAAAGCCGTAGAAATGACGCACTCATACCGGATTGTCGAAGAAAAGAAAATCTAACTTTATAACGAAGCTAAAACGATATGAGAAGTAATAGGCTCGTTTATAACTTCGGAGATAATTTTTAATCCGCACTGTTTAACAAGCGAATTTACTCCGCCGCTGCGAAGAAACAATTTATAATTTTTATAATGATCTTTACCGGCGGAAAATTCTACCAGCTCATTTACTATATTCCACATTTTTGATTTTTTTTGAACTGCGTATTCACCTATGATAATTTTATCAGAAAGAAGCTTTAATTGATTAATCACTGCAACTCTTTCTTCCGGTGGCATCTCATGGATAGCATAAGTTATGACAGAGTAATCAAATTTTCCTTCTATTTGTTTCGTCAGCACAGAAGCATCTGTATGGATAAAATTTACGTTGGAAAAATTCTGTCCGGATAAAATATTGTTTGCCACAGAAATGTTTTTTGACGATAAATCAACTCCGGTAACTTTAGAACATTTATCGGCAAGTTGAAAGCAAAGCCTTCCCGTTCCGCAGCCAACGTCAATTACACTACTTCCATCATGAATAAGATTCTTTATAATCGAAAACATTTTATCCTGGTTTGGCGCTATAATTCTATCATAGAATATCCCGTCATACCAATGTATTTTATCTTTCATTTTAACGCCTTTGATAAATCCTCAATTAAATCATCAGGATGCTCCAACCCTATTGACATTCGTAAAAGATTTTGAGGCGTTTTGGTATCAGGTCCCTCAACTGAAGCGCGATGCTCTATTAGACTTTCAGGACCACCAAGGCTTGTTGCGCGCACAAATATTTTAACTTTTGAAGCGACACGCATTGCATCCTTCTTCGTCCCCTTTACCTGGAATGAAATCATGGCGCCGAATAGTTTCATTTGAGCCGAAGCAATATTATGTCCTGGATGTGAAGGTAATCCCGGGTAGTATACTTTTTCAACTTTCCTATGTGAATCCAGAAACTTAGCTACTTGTATTGCGCTTTCGGATTGAGCCCTGATACGCAAAGGAAGAGTTTGTATTCCTCTTAATACAAGCCAGCATTCAAATGGCGATGGTACTGCTCCGCCGGATTTTTGTATTTCTCTTATCTTCTGGAAGAATTGATCATCCTTCTTTGAAATTATCGCTCCGCCAAGAACATCGCTATGTCCACCGATATACTTTGTTGTTGCGTGAAGCGCAATATCTGCTCCAAGTTCAAGCGGTTGTTGCAGAATCGGCGTTGCCCAGGTGTTATCACAAACAATTTTTATATTTCTCTTCTTAAGTAAAATTGAAATTTTATTTATATCTATAATTTTCAAAAGTGGATTAGTTGGTGTTTCAATCCAAACTAATCGCGTATTCTTTCTAAGAGCTTTTTCTACATTATTAATGTTTGTCATGTCTACAAAGGAGGAAGCAATATTCCATTTCTCAAAAAACTTAATCAGATTCCTTGTGCCGTGGTAAAGATCGTCAGAAGCAATAATATGATCGCCTGGTGAAAGAGCTTGAAAAATAGTCATTGCAGCTGCGGATCCTGATGAAAATGCCGCAGCCGATTGGCCGCCTTCAAGTTGTGCAAGACATATTTCAAGTGATTCTCGATTTGGATTACTGCTCCTTGAATAATTATAACCCTTAGGATATTCACCGTTTGCTTCGCGTTCGAATGTTGTTGATAAATGTATGGGCGGTGTTACAGCTCCTGTTGCCGCATCGGGCTTTCTTCCTGCATGTACAGAAAGTGTTTCAATTTTCATTTTGTATTCCTCGCAAATTTTCTATTCTAATTGTATGCGCAAAATAATAAACTGCGGGCTTAAATGTTTTAGTGTGGCTGGACGAAATGTGCGGGACAGTTCAAATGGCTGCCCCGGAAAGTATTATTGCTGTTCGACTTGTGAAAATATTTCTAAAAATTCCTCTTCTATTTCTTTGCCCCGGTTTCTTCCGTACCAAAGATGAAGTTTTTCATAAAGCTCTGGTTTTACAATTCCCTCGCTCTTTAATTTACTTAGTAATTCTTGCGCTTGTTTCGGGCGCGGACCCCATATGAATAATTCATTTCCTTCTTCATCGAATGCCGCAAGCTTCGGTATGCTTCTCGTACCGTTGGTTAAATATAAATCTATAATGTCTAAATTAGAATCTCTTAGCAAAATTCTTAATTCAATATTTGGATTCACTTCCGCTATCTTTGCAAGGTGAGGAAGGTTCTGCGCCGAATCCCCGCACCAGCCTTCTGTAAGTACCATCCAAATTTGCTTCTCTTTTATATTATTAATTGCATTACCTAACTTTTTAGAAACAGTATAAATTTTATCAATCCTTCCGCTTCTTTGAAGATTTAGTTTCTTATATTCAAACATTTCTTTCTGTTCGTCGTTCAGTGTTTCCGGATTTGTATTTGAAATTTCTTCAATGATGCTTTGCATATATTCTCTGTATGTCATTCCTTTGTGCGGCTTTCTATCTATAAAAAACTGATGTGCCATTTAATTGCTCCGGTTAAATAAAATTTATAATCAAAATTAATCAAATATCGAGACTAATATTGCGTTTTATATCATATTTGAAGCATTTGCTCGCAAAAGGATTCAATTCGCTAGCACTTGATTTATAGGTACAATTTATACATTATTAATCGTAAGTTTGAATTGTATTTAGAAAGTTAGAAAAAATGACTACCGAAGAAACAAAATATTTCACTCCGCTTGAAGCAAAAAGAACTCTACCCCTGGTAAAAAAAATTGTTAAAGATATAGTAGATACTTCGAAAGAAATAAAACTGTTAGCCGATGATCTTGACGGAAAAATTGAGGATGACCCTCGTGCAAAAAAAATGATCGATAACATCAATGGTTTTATTGGCGAATTGGAAGAGATCGGCTGCTTTTATAAAGATTATAGCTTTACTCTTGGATTGGTCGATTTCCCTGCAATGATAAATGGCAGAGATGTATTGCTTTGCTGGCGAAGCGATGAAGATGAAATAAAATATTACCATAATCTGGATGCCGGCTATACAGGCAGAAAATTAATCCCTGAAGAGTTTCTCTGATAATCTAATTGCCTAAATTAAAACTTGCTGTAGATGTTGTCATCTGACCTGAGTTTACGTCTTTTATTCTATATATCAAATTGTAATTGCCGTTTTTATAAGTCGAGTCTAAATCGAATTGCGCTTCCAATGGAGTATCTGTCATTTTTTCTTTCTTTGATCGGTCAACAACTCTGCTTAACAAAGATTTTATAGTGTCCTTTGCGGGAGTTACAAGATCAATTTCGTATGATATTGTAGCTTTATATAATCCGTTTTCCTGCTGCTGCTCAAAACCTTTTACACGCGTAGTTGCATCAACTTCAGAACTGTCACCCATGTTATATGCAAAAGCCTCAGGGCTAAAAGCCTCAAGCTTAGTTTCTGTTTTTTTTGAGCAGGCAGAAAAAACAAATGCGAATGCAAGTAGAAAAATAACAGCATATTTCATTATCACCTCGACTTTTTAAATGCTGGGCGAAGTGAACCTTCGCCCCGTATAAATTTTACAAATTTAATAATTAACCGTTCTTAGCTTGAAATTCTTTCATGAATTTAACAAATTCTTCAATACCTTTCTTAGGGAAAGCATTGTAAATAGAAGCGCGTAAACCACCGACCGATCGATGCCCCTTTACGCCGTCAAATCCTGCGGCTGTTGCCTCAGTGATCAATTGTTTTTCCAATTCTTCGGTTGCAAGATTAAAGGTAACGTTCATTAAGGAACGGCTGTCTTTTTGTGCATGTCCTTTGTAATAACCGTTGCTTCCATCAATGCAGTTGTAAAGAATTTCTGCCTTTTCTTTGTTTGTCTTATACATTGCTTCAAGTCCGCCGTTTTTCTTCAGCCATTTTGCAACTAACCCGATAATGTAAATACCAAATGTTGAAGGAGTGTTATACATTGAATTATTTTCAGCATGTATTTTATAATTCAGCATCGTGTGTAGCGAATCTGAGCTGCGTTCAAGCAAATCTTTTCTGATAATAACTAATGTAACCCCGGAAGGTCCCATATTTTTTTGCGCACCGGCATATATCAGTCCGTATTTGTTTACATTAATCTTTTTATGAAGCATATCTGAAGACGCATCACATACTAGCGGGACGTTTCCTACTTCCGGCTCAGTATGCCATTCGGTACCGTATATTGTATTGTTTGAAGTAAAGTGTACATACGAGGCATCTGGATCTAATTTCAATTCGGATTGTTTTGGTATACGGTTGAATTTCTCTTCTTCCGTTGATGCTGAAATGTTTACTGTGCCGACACGCTTTGCTTCCTTCAATGCTTTCTTCGACCAACTTCCGGTTAAAATATAATCGGCTTTGTTTTTCGGAGGCATTAAATTTAACGGAACCATAGAAAATTGAAGACTTGCGCCACCTTGAAGAAATAGAATTTCGTAGTTGTCGCTAATATCAAGAAGAAATTTTAAGTCTTCTTTTGTTTCTGCGATTATTTTATCAAATGTTTTTGAACGATGGCTGATTTCCAGAATAGACATTCCCACGCCGGGAAGCGAAAATAAATTTTCCTGCGCTTCTAATAGAACTTCTTCTGGTAGAATCGCCGGACCCGCACTGAAGTTATAGATTCTCTTTTGCATAATTATTATTCCTTTTAATAAAATTTAATAAATTTTTTAATAACCAACTTACAGTCTATAATGTTTGAATCACTGCAACGATTTAATATCCGGAATTTCTTTTTAATTAAACTCCATTATTCCAACATTCCACCACTCCAATCCCCCATTTTATTTAAATCAAATGTACCAGTAACCCATCTCGCAACTTAGGTTCAAACCATGTCGACTTTGGCGGCATGATTTCTCCTGCATCTGAAATTTTCATTAAGTCGTCCAAAGAAACCGGATATAAAGAAAAAGCCACCGCGGCTTTCCCGCTATCTACAAGTTTTTCTAACTCCTTTGTGCCGCGAATTCCTCCGACAAAATCAATTCTCTTGTTTGTCCTTGGATCATCTATTCCCAAAACGGGATTTAACAAAAAATCCTGGAGTATGCTTACATCCAAGTTTTCAGCGACAGATTTTGATAAGCTTCCGCTTGCAATTGTTGAATCGTTTGCTTTTAGCTGGTACCATTCGCCGTCAAGGTACATTCCAAAAGTTTTTCTTTTTTCCGGTTCCTTTAATGATGATTTTGAAATTGAAAACTTCTCACTTACTTCATTTAGAAACTCTTCTTTTGATCTTCCGTTTAAATCAAGAACGATGCGATTGTACGGAAGAATTTTCAATTGATTAGCCGGGAATAAAACCGCAATGAAATAATTATACTCTTCATTTCCTGTATGGGACTGATTCGAATTCATTTTGACTTTTCTTGCGCGGCTTGCACTTGCAGCGCGGTGATGCCCGTCAGCGATATATAAGTTTTTTACTTTTGCTATTTCTTCAGTGATAATTCTATTATTTTCTTCAGGCAGCTTCCATACAGAATGTTTAATCCCATCGGCAGAAGTAAAGTCATAAATTGCTTTTGTCTTTTTTGTAACTGACTCTACAATCTCATCTATCTTGGCAACATTTTTATAAGTTAAGAAAACAGGACCGGTTTGAGCGCCGGTTGTTATAATATGGTTTGTCCTGTCGTCTTCCTTTTCCTTGCGGGTTTTTTCATGCTTCAATATAATGTCAGTGTCATAATCGTCCACAGAAAAAGTTGCTGCAATACCGGTTTGCGAACGACCGTCCATTACCAATTTATAAAGATAAAAATTTGGAATCTCATCAACTTCCAGGCTTTCATTTTCTATTAACTTCTTTAAATTTTCTTTTGCCTTTTGATATACTTCCGGTGAGTACGGATTTGCTTTCTCGTCCAATTCGATTTCTGCTCTTGTAATGCGAAGAAAGCTTAAAGGATCTCCTTTTGTTAATTCCTTTGCTTCCCTGCGGCTGACAACATCGTAAGGAACGCTTGCAACCAGGCTTGCTTTTTTATCTGAGGGTCTTAATGCTTTGAATGGTTTTATTACTGCCACAATATAACTCCAAATAGTAAATTTTTGCACAGTAAAAATCTATAAAAAATGAACAATAATCCATTCTATAATAAACTATTTAATAAATTTCTTTTTCGATTTGAAGTTTCTTTGAAATTCTTTCTATAAATCATTCTAAATTAGGAACTGAATTGGTAGGTATAAGTATAACCATTAATCCATCCGATAATTCCTCCTGTTATAAAACCGATTTTGTTTTATTACCTAAATCAAAATTAATTCCAAAAGAGATTACTATAAGTGAATTTAGACTAAAAGATGGATTATAAAGGCTATAGTCTAAAAATAAATCATTATTTGAAATGGGAATATATTTTGATAGCTCTATAAAAAAAATGTTATCAGGACTATATCCGATTCCAAAGTTCAATAAATATAAATTCTTTGAATAAATTATAGTTGCCCCATGAGCATCTCCAATATTATAATGTAAATCTATACCTCCAGATACATATAAATATTTTGTAATAACATGAGATTTAAGAGCTAATAAAAAATCGTAACCTTGTAAATAATCGGGTGTTATTATTGCTCCTAATCTTATTTCTTCGGTAAGGTCATTTAGTAGAGGTGTATTTTTTTCTACCAATCCACCGGTAACAAAGAAATGATAAATAGGTACAAAATCAGTACTATGATTGGTTAAATTAAACCAGGTAGATTCTGATCTAAAACCCAATTGAAAAGTTTGAGAATACAATGTACCTGTTATCATACAAAATAAAATTAATATTTTTGACAAAGTTTTGCTCCGAGTTAATCAAGAATATTATCTAATATAAATTACAAAATGAATTAATTAAAAAACAACAACTATTATTAATAACAAGAAAATCGTAAAAATTGAATGTCATACCCGCGAAAGCGGGTATCCACAATGATAAAATAAACGAAAAAAGTGTATTCCGATTAATCTTCCAATAAAAATTGATTGTCTTGTTTCATTGTCAACCTATTTTAGGACAGTGTAATGAATCTGAACCGGCATAGATTTCTATTTCTTCTTGACTAACTTATTGCAATTTAATATGTTTGATATTATTAAACATTAGTTTGTTTTCTTTATTTTATAGCCGATAATACCCATTCTTATAGATCATTCAAAAAAAGGGAAAGTAAATCAAAAACAATTCCTCTAAGCATTCTGAATGCACTCTGAATGCACTGTGAATGCACTCTGAATGCACATCTATTACCCTTATCTTATACTGATCTCCCGATTATCTTCTATCTTTTCAGAAAGAATCTCCTTTTGGGAATTATCCTTTAGGTTAAGGCTAAATTGCTCCGGCATTTGATTTTCGGTTTACCTTTTATAACATTAGCAAAGGTATATAATAATTATTATTCAGGGATTTTGTAATGAGAAAAACCATAGTTCCCTTTTTGTCTTTTTGCTTGATGATTTTTTTAACCGGCTGTTCAAGCGCACCGCTTAATCTTGAAATTGCTAAAGACGATGTGATGAATTATTACGACTCCGGTAAGTATGATGCAGAACTTGACAATGTTGTTAAACATGCAGAGTCGAAATTTAACAGTACTCAGCCGGGCGACAGCACAGTTGTAATCTTTGATGTTGACGAGACAATTCTATCCAGCTATGATTTTGAAAAGGAACTTGATTTCGGATATGTAACGCCTCTATGGGATAAATTTATTTTAGAAGCCAAAGAACCCGCCATCAAACAAACTAAATCACTTTATGATTTCCTCGTGAAAAAAGGATTCAAAATAATTTTCCTTACTGGAAGAAAAAATGATCAGTATAATGCGACTTATAATAATCTAATCAACGATGGATTTACTAAGTTTGATACCCTAATCGTACGACAACCGCCGGAATATGATTTAACTGCGTTAAAATATAAAACACTTCAAAGAACCGAACTAACAAATAGGGGATACAAAATTGCAGGTACCGTTGGTGACCAATACAGCGATCTTGATGGACCTTATCATGGTATTCAGGTAAAAATTCCGAACTATTTATACATTATAAAATAGCAATTGGAAAGTATATCCTTTAAGTGTAATGAACCGGATTTAGTTTATTCTCTTAAGGTAAATTCCCCGATTACGGCAGGGTAGTTCATTAATATCACGGTTTTTGTTATATTAAAATCAAAAATTATAAAAGGCTTACATTATGGTAAAAGCATTTGAACGAATTACCGTAAATCCAAATATTTGCACGGGGCAAGCGACAATCCGTGGAATGAGAATTACCGCTGCTTTCGTCTTAAAATTAATTGCATCCGGAATGACCAATGAGGAAATTTTAAAGTCCTATCCTGAATTAGAAAAAGAAGATTTGCTGCAAGTTATTGAATATGCTGCATGGTTAGCAAGCGAATATCATCAGCCTTTGGTGGGCTAATTATGGCTATAAAATTTATAGCTGATGTTCATATTTCACCTGCTACGGTTGCGCACTTAAAAAGCTTTGGATATGATATTCAAAGAGTAACAGATTACTTGCCGGCAAATTCAACTGATGAAGAAATTATTAATCTATCTATCGAAAGGGATGCTGTGATTGTTACTCAAGATTTAGATTTTTCTAATCTTATCATCTTGCATGGATTAAAAAAGCCAAGTATAATATCTATTCGACTAGAAAAACCAATCCCGGAAAAAGTCACAAATATATTAAATGAATTATTCCCAAAGATAATAAATGAGCTTTTAGAAGGCTGCATCGTATCTGTTACTGAAAAGCAATTTCGAATAAAAAAATTGCTATAGTACCCTTTAGTAATTATTTCAATTCCCAATTCTACTATTATCTCCAACCTTATCTCATCTACTTGAGTTTTTAATTATATTTGCAGTTAAGTTTAGAATAATATGAGAATATAATGCCCGATAATCTATTTTTGAATTCCTCCCCTGCGGAAAATGAAATTCCTAAAGCTTATAACCCTTCCGTTGTTGAAGATAAATGGTATAGCTATTGGCTGAAATATAATTTATTTCACTCTGAGGTTGATGAGACAAAGAAACCATACACTATTGTAATTCCTCCTCCTAATGTTACCGGCATTTTAACGATGGGACATATTCTAAACAACACCATTCAGGATGTTTTTATTAGAATGAAAAGAATGCAAGGATTTAATGCCTGCTGGGTTCCGGGCACTGACCATGCTTCTATCGCTACCGAAACAAAAGTAACTGCCTACCTTAAGGAGTTAGGAATTAATAAGGATGAAATAGGAAGAGATGAGTTCTTAAAATATTGCTGGGAGTGGACAGAAAAATACGGCGGTATAATTATACAGCAGCTGAAAAAACTTGGCGTTAGCTGCGACTGGGAGCGAGAGCGCTTTACTATGGATGATCATTATTATAAAAAAGTCCTGGAAGCTTTTGTCCAGCTATACAACGAAGGGAAAATTTATCGCGGTTATCGGATGGTTAATTGGTGCCCCGCTTCTAAATCTGCAATTTCAGATGAAGAGGTAAATTATAAAACCGTTAACGGAAAATTTTGGTACTTCAAATATCGTGTAGACGATACAGAAGAATATATTACCGTAGCCACTACACGTCCAGAAACTATGCTTGGCGATACCGGCGTTGCCGTTAATCCAAATGACGATCGCTATAAAAAATATATTGGCAAAACCGCATTTCTTCCAATTACCGATAGAGAAATACCTATTTTTGCTGATGAATATGTAGATATGCAATTTGGAACCGGTGCAGTTAAAGTCACCCCGGCACATGATATCAACGATTATGAAATGGGCAATCGACATAATTTGGAGATCATTAATATTTTTAATGATGACGCTTCTCTAAATCATAATGTCCCGGAAGAATTTCGCGGTCTTGATAGATTCGAAGCCAGAAAGAAAGTTATAGAACGTTTAGAGGAATTTGGCTCTCTTGTAAAGATTGAAGACTACCAAACAAAAATTGGCTATTCGGAAAGAGGCGGCGTACCTATAGAACCATATTTATCTGAACAGTGGTTCATGAAAATGGATGATCTTGTTAAGCCCGCACTTGAAGTTGTTAAAGAAGGTAAAATAAAATTTTATCCCGATCATTGGGTAAAGACTTATGAACACTGGATGAGCGGAATAAGAGACTGGTGCATATCACGTCAACTTTGGTGGGGACATAGAATCCCTGTTTGGTATTGTGTCGGCGATGACCATTGCAACCTTGAATGTAAAAATCCTATAGTTTCTTCTACTCTGCCCGAAAAATGTCCGCCCTGCGGTTCCACCAATCTAAAGCAGGATGAAGATGTGCTTGATACTTGGGCTTCCAGTTGGCTTTGGGCTTACGATGTATTCAAAACAGAAGAGGAACAAAAATATTATTATCCAACGGATACGCTTGTAACAGCGCCAGATATAATTTTCTTCTGGGTCGCAAGAATGATTATGGCAGGGCTTCACTTCAAAAAGAATATTCCATTTAAGGATGTTTATTTTACAAGCATAATAAGAGATCTACAAGGAAGAAAGATGAGCAAGTCGCTCGGTAATTCTCCCGACCCTCTTGACGTTATATCTGAATATGGCGCCGATGCTTTAAGATTTACTGTTATTTATTTGGCGCCTCTTGGTCAGGATGTTCTATTCAGCTCCGAACGATGCGAGCTGGGAAGAAACTTTGCCAACAAGCTTTGGAACGCAGGAAGGTTTTTACTGATGAACCTTGCTGCTCAGGAAGCGAATACTGAGCAGTTTCCCCTGGATAAAAATTTAGTTGATAAACATCTTGATTTTTCAGATCATTGGATAAATTCCCGCCTCAATCAAACATTGCTGAACATGAACAATGCAATGGATAATTTCGAAATCAACAATGCAAGCAAGTTTATTTATTCATTTGCTTGGAATGATTTCTGTGATTGGTACATTGAGCTTGCAAAAAATAGATTGTATGCGGACGACGGGGAAATTAAATCAGCGGTTCTTAC
>JAJYCM010000066.1 GCA_021778375.1 Bacteroidota bacterium | reverse complement strand
AATAATCGGGTGTTGAGAAATAATCAAAATATTTTATCCAGTGACGGACAAACTTTTGTCTCCAGGGATCATCAAAAAAATAGATGATTGTTTTTGTATACTTCCTAAGAGATGAAATGATCTCTTTATCAAATTGTCCTTCCCAAAGTAAACAGAAAATTGCAACATCCGGTTTGTCTCGAAGAATGACTTCCTTAAGTTTTTTATTCATTATTTCTTTGCCGGCTTGCTTGTATTCTGAATAGTAATCATACAGTAAAACATTATCTTTTCCGTAGACATCGCACAAAGGCAAGTAGACATTATAATACTCATAAGAAAAACCGCGTTCTTCATAACCATAATCGTATTTCATTATTGCTACAACTATCTTCATATAATTTGTATTCTCTATTCTAAAGAAAATTTAAATCCCGATATAATTCTTTTGTTAATAAAAGCAACATGTATAAGATAAATAATTCCGGCAATAAGCACTGTATAAGCTACTCCGTTTATACCAAGGTTTTTAATGAGAAAAACATTTAATAGAACCGAAACTACTCCTATCAATATTTTTGGCGCAAGATATTTATTGGGTAGGTTTAATGCCATACCCAAAACAGTATGCGCCTGCCCGGTAAAAAACATTCCTGTACCGAAACATATAAGCGGAAGCAAGTACCAATAAACCGTATAACTTTTATTACTAACTAACGAAATTAATTCTTTCCCAAAGAAATATGTAACTAAAGTAGAGAAAACCGAAATTGCAAATATCATCAACATATTAATACGTATGTAGTGATATCCCATTCTGACATTTTCGGCATTGTTAAGGTCAGAATATTGCTTGAAAATAATCGGAGTTGCGAACTCGGAAATAATATTGTTTGGAATAATAATAAGCGCATTGACTATTGCCAACATGATCGCGTAGATACCTACGTCTGCTGTAGAAAGTAGTCCGTTGATAATCCATTTTTCTCCGTTTAGTTGAAGCCATCCGCTTAATCCCCAAATTAAGAATGGTAAAACGTACCGGAAAAGTTTCGTCCCCATTTCCTTGTGTGCGTCTTTAATAAAGGCTTTGTCGTGTGCTGGTTCTTCCGGTAAAAATCTTTCAAAGAATTTTATCTTTATAAATGCAAATAAGATTGTATTAAACACCAGAGCAATAAAAACATTTTTAAGTTCTAACAGATCAAAATGTTTTAATAAAACCAGGTAGACTATTATTGCTGCTTTTTCAATACCTTGAATAATTGAGTTCTCTTTTCTTTTGCGAACGAGGTTTAACACGGAATTAAAAAACTCATCTACCTTAAAAGTGACCACATAAATTCCGGTAATTAAAAAGAAAAAGGAAGATAATGAAAAGTTGAATAATGGCGAGAATTGGTAAAAAACCACGGCAAGTAAAATAAGAATAATTCCCGATATCAAAAGCACTCTGTAAATTAGTTTGACGAAAATATTGGAAAGAGATTTCTCAAGGTAGTGATAATAAAATCGTAAAAAACCCTGAAGCACAGGACCGTAAAAGAGCAATCCAAAAAATGCGGTAACGGTTATTACCAAGGTGTAAATCCCGTATTGGGCGGCGCCCATGTTAGAAAGGATTTTCACAATTACAAAGCTCAAAACAACCGTTGTAAACTGCCCTATGAATACCCAACTCATTTCCGTAACCGAATCCGGGTTGATTTTTGATCGAATTAAATGAAGTAGCTTTTTAAATTGATCCATAACCAGGAAATTTGATTTTAGAATATTGTCCTCTGTAAATGGAATTCATTTATAATTTCCGCCGGATAGTTATTGCTCGTTTCTTAGCGACAAATATAGAAAAAATTACTCGTATTTTTATACTTTGTTATTGCTGGATAATCCGTAATTTTATCTGGCAAGAATCTAACTACTAGGCAATTTTGATTTTTAAGGTTCATAAAATGTGAAATGAGTAACTAATTTAATTAAATAACTCACCTTACGCATTATGATACTATCAATTGCCCCGACATTTATGTCGGGGAATAAAATTATATAGGTTGATTGGCTTTAGCCACATTATGAGCTAAAATGAGGCTAAAGCCATGAGTTTTAGGTCATATTTAACCCCCGCCATAAACCTGCCTGATCGGTAGGCAGGTGGCGGGGCAATAGGAAAAAAACATGTGTAACGTGAGTAAATAATTTACGATTTCTTTTGAAAAACAATAATAAAATATCTTCTATCTTAATCGCCAAGGACGAAGAACTAAACATTAAAAGATGCCTGCAAAGCCAGCTTTGCTGCATAAATGAAATTGTTGTCCTGGTGGATGAAAATTCTTCCGATAAAACTTTAGAAATTGCTAAATCTTTTCCGGAAATAAAATATGAAGTCGTAAGATGGATGGGTTTCGCGCAGACCAAACAATACGCACTCTCTTTAACGACAAACGATTGGATATTCTGGATTGACGCCGACGAAATTATAACTGATGCGCTTGCTCAAGAATTGAATGAGTTTAAAAAGACAGATAATAAATTTAGCGCTTATACAGTTCCGAGACTTGCGAACTTCTTGGGACGCTGGATTAAGCACAGCGGCTGGTACCCCGGAAGAGTAACAAGATTGTTTAATAAAAAATTTGCGCGCTTTAGTCAAAAAGATGTCCATGAAAATTTAATAGTTGATGGAAAGACAGGCAACCTTAATGGAAATCTTCTTCATTACACAGACCCATCTATCAAACATTATTTCCAAAAGTTTAACACTTATACTTCGCTCGCCGCAGAAGAGTTGAGTAAGAAGAATAAAAAATTCTCTGTCTCAGACATAATCCTTCGCCCCTTTTTTATTTTCATAAAAATGTATTTCCTCAAAATGGGATTCTTAGACGGAATCCAGGGTTTCATTCTCGCCGTGTTTTCGTCAGCGTATGTTTTTACGAAATATTGTAAATTTTGGGAGACGAAAAATAAAAATAATAACAATGGGGTTATGGAATAAAAATGACAATCGGCATAATTGCAAATATAAATAAGCCCAAAGTAGTTGAAGTTGTTTCTAACTTTGTTAGAAAACTTAAAGCTAACGGAATGAGTTTTCTTATCAGCGAAGCTTTACTTGCTAGGAAAGATCTCTTTACTGAAAAAACCAACAAATCAAATTATGTAAACAACGACAAGCTTTGTAAAAATTCGGATATAATTATTTCTATCGGCGGAGACGGAACTATGCTTGCAACAGCCTATAAAGCGCAGTTCCACAATACTCCCGTACTTGGAGTTAATCTTGGAAAACTCGGATTTCTTGCCGAAGCCAATATCAACCAGATGGACATTTTTATTGATGAAATAAAAAATGGTAATTATGAAATTGAAGAAAGAATGATAATTGAAAGCCAATGCTGCGGACATATCATTGAAAAACTTTATGCAATAAATGACTTTGTTATCGACAAAGCCGGATGGCCTAAAATGATTGATATAAATATTTCCGTCAACTCAGAATATCTTACAACTTTTGCCGCAGATGGTTTGATAATTTCTACACCAACAGGTTCAACAGGTTATTCACTTTCTGTTGGCGGACCAATTGTTAGCCCCAAAACCGATGTTATAATTTTATCGCCAATTTCTCCGCATAGCTTAACTGTAAGACCAATAGTTTTTCCCGGTAATGAGGAAATTACAATAAAAGCTAACTCGCTTTACAAAGAAATCCAGGTTAACTGTGATGGTCAACGGGTAATTTCATTTGCTCCGCCGCTTGAACTTAAAATTAAAAAAAGCCCGCGCCCGCTTAAGTTAGTCCACACTTCGTTTTCAAGCTACTTTGAGACACTTCGTACCAAACTTCTTTGGGGTATCGATCTTAGAAATAATAATCTTCATAAATAGGTATAATAATGAAAAATATTTTCCTTCTATCATTTTTTCTAATTTTAGGAATTAAAGCTATGGCTCAAAATAAAGATACGGTGGTTACCGATATTTTATCCGGCAGACCTATGCTGCTCGGCGTTTGCAACCGGGAAGCTTTGAAGGATACAAGTTATTACTGGTGGTTTGAGTCCGAATATGACCTTTATAATGTTGATAGCACTTCACTTGAAAAATTATCCGGAAAGATGAATGATATAAAAATCACTGTGGTTATGGGAACATGGTGCAGCGACAGCCGTAGAGAAGTCCCTCGCTTATTTAAAATTTTAGATTTCCTGAAATATCCATCGGATAATGTTTACATGATTATGGTCGGTAGAGATAGAAAAGGAAAGGGCAACGAAGCCGATAGCCTGGATATTGAAAAAGTTCCAACGATTATTTTTTATCGTGATGGTAAAGAACTCGGAAGAATTATTGAATCTCCCACAGTAACTCTCGAAAAAGATATGCTAAAGATTATAGATCATGAATAGTCGCCATACTAAAGTATTTCGAACTTAAGTTGGAGAATATAAACTAATACCTCCTGAACTTAAACTTGAAATTTTTCAGCTCCTCTTTATTTGCGGCGCTCATATTTTCCCATCAATTCGCCTTCGGCAAGAATATGTCCTTCCATTGCTTTAAGCAACTGGCTTTTTGTCGGTCCCGATTCGAGATGATGATGAAGTATCGTGTCCAATCCGTAAATCTTAAAAATATATCGATGCGCTTTTCCGGGAGGGGGGCACGGACCGCCGTATGCAACATGACCGAAACTATTTGTTCCTACCATTACTTCGTCAGGAATGTTTCTTGAAGGAGTAACATCTTCGTGAAGTTCCTTCAAATTGGCGGGAATATTATAAATTATCCAATGTACAAAATCACCGCCTGGTGCATCCGGATCGCTTAAAATTATTGCAAATGATTTTATTCCATTTGTTGTTTCGGTCCAATGTAATTGCGGAGAAATATTGCTGCCTTCGCATGTGTACTTGGCAGGAATAAATTCCCCACTTTTAAACGAAGAGCTGTGAATTTTGATTTCCATTTTTTTATGCTCCTTTTTTGTTTGAGAAAACAAATTAATTAGATTATAATTCATTAAAACAAGAAAAAGAAAAAATGATAATCTATAAATTTTAGCGGGAGAGAATGAATTAGAAAAATCCCGGTGTAATAATAAATTTTTCACAATGAAACCCTTAAATTACTTTGGATAAATTAAAGCTTTAACAACTGTATATCAACTCCTATTCTTATTTTATTATAGCCATTTTTATTTTTAGTTACCAACTAATGTCACGCAACCTTTGAAATACCTGTCTGCCGCCGGGCAGGTTGTATATGTGAAGTGATGTAAGAGACTAATTTTTTCCATTATTCCAACATTCCATTATTCCAAAGGGAAATCCTGCCTAAGATTATTTATTAAATGATATGTCTTAACTCTCCTGATATGGGTAAAATATCATTTGTCATATCGAAGGAGTTTTCGACTGAGATATCCCATGCTCAATTCGGGCTTCTGAGCTATAAATGGGATTTCTTCTCTCTATCGGTCGTCGAAATGACAATTACCCAACTGTCATATCGAGACAATCTTAAAATAAATTGGTGATGGAATTGACTAATTATTTCCTGTCATCCTGAATTTCTTAAGTGAAATTATTATTAAATTTAACTTTCAATTATTATCCAAATAGAAACGGAAAAATATGAAAACATTCAAAAGCGAAAGTCTTTTTAAAGAAGCTGTAAAATATATTCCCGGAGGAGTAAATTCCCCCGTTAGAGCATTTAAGTCTGTAGGTGGTAACCCGTTATTTATTACAAAAGGAGAGGGCTCAAAAATTTACGATGTTGACGGAAATGAATTTATAGAATATATCGGAAGCTGGGGACCACATTTATTTGGACACAATCCGCCCTTCATAAAAGAAGCCCTACTAAAAGCCTTCGAGAATGGAACAAGCTTCGGTGCACCGACGGAGTTAGAAGTAAAAATGGCAAAGCTTATTTCGGAACTCGTTCCATCAATTGAAATGATACGCATGGTAAACAGCGGAACCGAAGCTACGATGAGCGCTATTCGCACAGCACGCGGTTACACCGGCAAAGAAAAATTTATAAAGTTTGAAGGATGTTACCATGGTCATGCAGATTATTTCCTTATTAAAGCAGGATCCGGAGCGTTAACTCTTGGAATCCCTACAAGCCCCGGAGTCACAAAAGGAAATGCAGCCGATACTTTGCTTGCAGATTATAATGATATTGATTCTGTCAAAAAATTGATCCTTCAAAATAAATCTGCCAACCAAACCGGCAGGAATGATATTGCCGCTGTAATTATTGAACCTATTGCCGGGAATATGGGAGTTGTCCGGGCGTCGAATACTTTTCTTACAGAGCTAAGAGAAATTTGTAATGAAGAAAATATTGTTTTGATATTTGATGAAGTAATGACCGGTTTTAGAGTAGCACGCGGCGGAGCTCAAGAAATTTTTAACATTATACCTGATCTAACTACTTTCGGAAAAATTATTGGCGGCGGTTTGCCTGTCGGAGCGTTCGGAGGTAAAAAGGAAATTATGGAAATGGTTGCGCCAAGTGGTCCCGTCTATCAGGCAGGAACGTTAAGCGGAAATCCATTGGCTATGGCAGCGGGGTTCGCTGCATTAACCTATATTAAAGATCATCCTGAAGTTTATACGCTGCTTGAAGAAAAATCTGCTTACCTTGAAAATGGAATAAAAGAAAATCTTAAGTCACTTAAAAAACATTACGCGTTTAACAGAGTGGGGTCAATGTCTACCTTATTCTTTGTCGAAGGCGAAGCCAATAATTTTAAGTCGGCAGTGAAATCAGATACAGCACTTTATGGAAAGTATTTTCATGAAATGCTGATACGCGGAATTTACCTTGCTCCGGCACAGTTTGAAGCAGCATTTATTTCAACTGAGCATACTAAAGAAGATCTTGATAAAACAATTAAAGCAAATTATCAAGCTGTTGAAGCTCTGACAAAAAAGTAAAATAGTTATAGAATTTGGTTGCGATTTTATAAAATATTTCCCAAATTATTACTGTAATTTCTTATTATAAACTTAGGAGTATTTCTATGAAAAAATTAATTCCTCTGTTCTTAAGTATACTTATTATTGGTTTTAGCCTTTCGGCCCAAGCTCAAACCGATATTAAGTATGGTGCAAAAGTTGGATTTAACTTTGCAAATGTTAGCGGAAACGATGCACCTCCAGGAGCCGGTACAAGAACCGGTTTGGTAATTGGCGGTTTTATGACATGGAATTTTGCACCAATGTTTGGTCTGCAGCCTGAATTATTATATTCAATGAAAGGTACGTCAGGTGCAACTCAAGGCGTTAGCTATACTTTTTCTTTAAACTATATTGAGATACCGGCTTTGTTAAAGTTTTATATTCCTTTAGCGCCAAGCTCTCCTGTAAGCGCAAATCTTTATGCTGGACCAGATTTTGCATTTAACGTGGCCTCCAGTTCCGAAACTACATTTAATGGTCAAACAACAACAACAGACCAATCAAATATTACTAAAGGATTTGATTTTAATATTATGTTTGGAGGAGGAATCGGTTTTAATGTTGGCCCAACCGTTTTGGGAATAGAACTACGTTATTCTTTAGGAACGGGAACAGTAGCAAACGATGGTACTGATGTTAAAAATGGGGTTTTTGCTGTTCTTGCAAGTGTTACTTTCTAATTTATTCTAATCAGAAGAAGCTATCTACATGGATGGCTTCTTCTATTTTATCCCGCCATAACTCATCATCTTCAACAACTAGAGGAAGGATATATCACTTTATCCTGCCTCATTTCAGCTCTTCTATTTCTACCCAGACTCATATATTGCAATTTAATATGTTCGTTAATGTCTATCATTAGTTCTTCTTATCTACACCAAATAATTGTATAGCTTATACTGACAAATTCTTCCAATACAATTCAAAAGGGAAAACAAATTAGAACTAATCTGAATGCACTATGAATGCACTTCAACAAGCCTTATAATACCCTTATCTTATGTTTATCTCTCGATTAATCTCATTTATTCCTATAATCAAAGAATGTTACCATTAATAATTCATTATAAACAATGTTCATTAAAAATTTTGCGTTGTTATTATTTCAAGTTTTAATAATATTAAGTTTGAAGTATAAATAATTTTTTACCTGGTTGGGTTATAAATGAAGAAATCAAAAAGATACAGTTTTTATAAGTTTTTATTCCTCTTATTTGCACTTGCACTTAGCTTGGGTGTAACACAAAATAATAATTTGAACTCACAAGTAATTAGGCACGGTAACATTTATTACCTCGCAAATACTTTAGTTGTAAAGCTTCGGGAGCCAGCTCCTTCGGGAAATCAACAGCCAACTGGTATGCTTAAGCTTCCCGATTTTACTTCTCAATTAAACTCAGCTTTTGGTAAATATAAATTTTACTCAACCCAAGCTGCTTTCAGGGGAAAAAACACAGGAACCGATTATGGTTTAAATAGAATATGTATTGTGAAATATGATAATAATTCAGACCCCGCGGTTGTTGCCTCCAAAATAAAAAAACTAAGTAACGTCGAATGGGCTGAGCCAAATTATCTTCGTAAGCTTGCAGGCATTCCTAAAAATACCGCTTCATTTTCACCGAATGACCCGTATTATTCTCAGCAATATAATTTAGCAATAATAGATGCCGCAGATGCCTGGAGCATTTCCAAAGGAAATCCCAATGTTATAATTGCAATTGTTGACGACGGGGTCGATTGGTCTCACCCGGATTTGTATGGAAATATTTGGCACAACCCAACCTGGCAGACTGATACTGATTTCCCCGGCGACTCAATCGGCTGGGACTTTGGCGGGCTTACCGGCACTCCCGATAATAATCCAATCGAAGACGTTCCTGTTCATGGAACTTTTGTCGCAGGCATTGCTTCGGCTGTAACAAATAATGGTATAGGTATAGCCGGTATTGGATTTAACTGTAAAATTATGGCGGTAAAAGTTTCTCAGGGAAATCTTACATCCAATAACGAGCCTTTAATTGTTTACGGTTTTGAAGGAATACAATACGCTGTTGATCACGGAGCCAAGGTTATAAATTGCAGCTGGGGCGGCGGCGGATATTCACAGGCTGAGCAGGATGTTATTAATTATGCAATCTCAAAGGGCGCTCTTGTAGTTGCAGCAGCAGGTAATGACGGAGTTAATGAATCATTTTATCCCGCCTCTTACAGTGGTGTTCTGTCCGTCGGTGCAACAGATAATAATGATATAGTATCCTATTATTCGAATTATGGTCCCAGTGTAGATGTTATGGCACCGGGCAATAATCCAAGCTCTACATGGCAGCCAAATACCTATTTATTGCCGGGAGGCGATGGTACTTCATTTGCTTCGCCTTTGGCTGCAGGACTTGCCGGGCTTGTTATTTCTCGCTTTCCAAACTTCAATCCTCTTCAAGTTGCACAGCAGATTAGAATAAACAGTGATGTTATTGATACTCTAACCCAAAACGCAGCTTATTATCATCAGTTAGGCTATGGAAGAATCAATGCTTACAAAGCTTTAGCCGATTCAAATTCACAAGCAATCCGTGCAGATAATATTCAATTTTTTGATAATGCCCCCGGTGATAATAACAACGGCATTCTTGAACCAGGTGAGACTATTTCTATCTTAGTTAAATTTAAAAATTACCTTCAGCCGGTAGATAACATAAAAGTTGCGCTTCAAGATTACAATTCCTACTCAACTTTGGTAAACAGCAGCTTTACTATTACACACATGGGAACCCTGGATTCATTAGACAATTCTTCTGCAATGTTTACTGTAAAACTTGACAGCACATTGCCCCTAAATTATTTGCTTCAATTTAATCTTAGTTTTACCGGCGGAAACTATAAAGATTTCCAGATGTTCAATATGCTGGTTAATCCATCTTATGCAACTCAGTCCGGTAATAACATCGCCCTTACAGTTACTAGCAAAGGCGCATTGGGCTATAATGATTACGCCACAAACCTTGAAGGCGATGGTTTTTCATTTCAAGGCGATGGCAGCCTAATGTTTGAAGGTGCACTTATGCTCGGTACTTCCGCAAACAAGATTTCAGATGAGGCAAGAGATTCTGCTCAGGGACAAAATCAAGACACCGCTTTCCAAACTGTTCAACCTTTCTCTCTTCTTAACTCAAGCGAAGGGTATCAAGAAGGTACAACTGTTTTTAATGATAACGGAGCCCTGGCAAATAAACTTGGCGTAACAATCAAGCTTCGTTCTTATACTTTTGCTAATCCGCCGGACAATAATTATATAATTCTTAGATACAGTATTGTAAATAATAATAATTCGCCGCTTTCAAATCTATATGTCGGACTTTTCTTCGACTGGGATTTAACCAGCGGCGGCGATAGCGATTATACGGCTTATGATACAACCGGAAAGCTCGGCTATGCTTACCATGGCAATAGCAGTCAGAATAAATGGGTAAGCACCGCATTGATTTCTTCCAACAATTATGGCTACTGGGGAATATTAAATCCGGGTGGTGACAATGGTTTCCAGATTTACGACGGATTCTCTTACGCTGAAAAATGGCAGGCGCTTTCAAGCGGAATTGGAAAACCAAATGCTGGTCCCGGAGATATTTCCGAAGTTACTTCCGGCGGTCCTTTTAACATCCCAGCACACGATACAATTGACGTTGCCTTTGCTGTTGCCGGCGGCTATAGCATCAGCGATTTGAGAAATGCAATTTCAAATGCAAGAATTAAATTCCAAGACATAAATAGCCTTGGAAATATTATAAATCCCTTTAATCCCACAACCTTTAGTCTTTATCAAAACTATCCAAACCCTTTTAATCCAAACACAACAATAAAATTTGATCTTGCTAAAGATGGACATGTTTCATTAAAGATTTATGATGTTTTGGGAAATCAGGTTGCTGATCTGATAGAAGAAGAAAAAACAGCGGGTAAATATTCAGTTAGTTTTTCTGCCGGACATTTATCAAGCGGAGTTTATTTTTACAGGTTTGTTACTCCAACTTTTACTGATACAAAAAAAATGATGCTTTTGAAATAAGTAACTCATGTTACGCAGACAATTTCAAATATAATGGAAGTGAATTGCAAACCTCCGAGGTTTATGAAAACCTCGGAGGTTTCTCATTAAGCAATAATAACCTTTTGCGTAGTGTGACTAAGTAAGCTAATAGCAGGAATAAATAAAAAAATATCATCAGATGCAGATTATTAAAGTAAATATATTTGAGGTACAAAAATGACAGAAACAAATCTTGACGAGCTTAAATATCCTATTGGCAAATTTGAATATGAAGGCGAACTAACAGAGGAATTAAAAAACAAGTATATTCATGATTTCGAAGTAGCAC
>JAJYCM010000065.1 GCA_021778375.1 Bacteroidota bacterium | reverse complement strand
AAAGTGCTACTGGATAAAAGTTCACGAACTTCCGGAAGGTGGAAGAGCTACTCGTGGAAGGTCTATGTTAAATCTTATTGAAAAAGAAAAAGATGAAAACATTGCGGCGTTCGTGACTGTAAAAGAATTTAAAGACGATAGCTATCTTGTAATGGCAACCGAAAAAGGAACCATTAAAAAAACGGTCCTCTCGGCTTACGGAAATGTTAGGAAGGGTGGAATAAATGCAATAAATATTGCTGGAGGGGATAAACTAATTGCCGTTAAAATGTCTGAGGGCAATAATGATATTGTACTTGGTACGCGAAGCGGATTCGCTATTCGCTTCCACGAAAATGATGTGCGGGATATGGGAAGAACCGCTACCGGTGTCAGAGGCGTTAGACTTAGCAAAGATGATAAAGTTGTCGGATTGCTTATTATTAAGAGAAATGACAGTATCTTAGTTGTTACAGAAAAAGGTTTCGGAAAAAGGTCCGATATTAATGATTATCGCATTACAAAACGCGGCGGCAAAGGCGTTATCACTGTTAAAACAAGTGACAAAGTCGGTAAGATGATTTCTTTAATGGATGTTGTCGACGGCGACGAGCTTGTAATTATTTCCTCAAAAGGAATGGTGATTAGACAAAGCGTAAAAGACATCCGGGTAATGGGAAGAAATACTCAGGGCGTTAGGGTAATTCGATTGAGTGAAGGCGACATGATTGCCGATATAGCGAAAGTTGTTCCGGATGAAGATAACGTTGATATAAATCCGGTTGAATAATAATTTAAGCTTGGCTAAAGAACTAATTCACATTATATAATGTATGAGAAACTCCAAAGTTTCGATGTAAGTAAAGGAAAGAATTCTTTGAATTTAATCTAGTTAAAAAATCTTGGAATTTTACTCTCCTCAACGATTATATCTGAATTAGTCCGCTTAACTTGAATTATTAATTCATTTCAATAAAGTTTCTAATCTGTTAATTTCAAATAAACTTTTATCAGATATTTTATTAACTCAAGGATTTCATAATGAATAGGAAATTTGCATGGACAATTCTTTTGTCCTTAATTTTAATTTTTCCTGGCTTTTCCCAGGTTAAAATAAATTTCACAGAGTATGATCTTGACAATGGATTGCATGTAATCCTTCATCAGGATAAGTCTACTCCAATAGTTGCTATTACAGTTTTATATCATGTCGGATCAAAAAATGAAAAACCTGATAGAACCGGCTTCGCTCATTTTTTTGAGCATCTTATGTTCTCTGGATCTAAATATATTCCCCGGGGTGATTACTATAAGATGATTCAAAATGCAGGCGGCCAGTTAAATGCCAATACAACCCAGGATAGAACCCTGTACTATGAAATTCTTCCATCTAACCAGCTATCACTTGGTTTGTGGATGGAATCTGAACGAATGCTACATCTAAAAATAGATAGCATATCCGTAGAAACTCAACGCAAAGTGGTTAAAGAAGAAAGAAAACAACGCTTTGATAATCAACCATACGGCAGTGTGTTTGAAAATATTTTTAAGTATGCCTACAAAGTTTATCCATACAAATGGGTGCCGATCGGCTCTGTTCAATATATTGACAAAGCTACCCTGCCTGAATTTATAAATTTTTATCATACATACTATGTGCCCCAAAATGCTACTTTGTCAATTTCCGGCGATATAAATATTGAAAAGACAAAAGAATTAATTAAAGAATATTTCGGCGATATTCCGAAAGGAACAAAAAAAATTTATCGCCCGGATGTTGTAGAACCGCCCCAAACAGCGGAAATTGTTGATACTGTCTATGATAACATCAGGCTTCCGGCGGTGATTGAAGCGTATCATATCCCGGCAATAGGAACAAAAGATTTTTATCCGCTTGACATGCTTACGACTCTTCTTGCCGTTGGAAAAAGCTCCCGCCTTTATAAGGCCGTCGTCGATAGCGAGCAGAAAGCAGTCGACGTGGAGGCGTTTTCATTCGGACTTGAAGCCCCCGGATTATTTATCTCTCTTGGTATTGCAAACACAGGAATAAATGCAAGCGACTTGGAAAATTCTCTCGACGATCAAATAGAAAAGGTAAAAAAGACTTTAATTACAGACGAAGAGCTACAGAAATTAAAAAACCTAATCGAGTCAAGAGCTGTTAGTGCGGTTTCTACTGATGCTGGAATTGCGGAAAACCTTGCAGAGTATCATGTTATTTATGGAAACACAAATCTTATCAATTCGAACATTCAACGCTACTTGGATGTTACCAAGCAGGATATACAAAGGGTTGCGAACGAATATCTTAAAAAAGAAAATAGAGTTGTGCTTTTTTATTTGCCGAAAGCTCTGCAGAATAAGGAGGGAAAATAAATGTTAAGAAGAATTTTATTTATGATGCTTATGGCTGGGTTTGCTTCAACATCTTTTTCCCAGATAGATCGCTCAAAGCCTCCCAAACCAGGACCAGCGCCGGCAATTCAACTTGGCAAGTATGATACCTTTGAGCTTCCGAACGGTTTGAAAGTTTTTGTTATTGAAAACGATAAACTTCCTCGAGTAGCATTTTATTTAGTTATCAATAGAACACCTATTATACAGGGTGACGAAACAGGCTATATTTCTGCGGTGGGAAAGCTTTTGGGTACCGGAACGAAAACAAGAACAAAAGACCAAATAGATAATCAGATAGATTTCCTTGGTGCTTCGTTATCAACCTCGTCAAAAGGGGTTTTTGCAGTGGCGCTTAAAGATCATGTAACAACTTTGCTTGATCTTATGTCCGATATTGTTAAGAATTCAGTGTTTAAACAATCTGAATTAGATAAAATTACGCTAAGGATGAAGTCTGACTTAGAAGCCTCCAAAGACGATCCCGGTGCTATTTCTGGCGTAGTGGGCGATGTCTTAAGGTATGGAAAAAATTATCCGTACGGAGAAGTGATGACAGAGAAAACAATTCAAAATATTTCTCTTAAAAAATGTGAAGATTATTATTCGACATATTTTCATCCTAATGATTCTTACCTTGCCGTTGTCGGAGATATTTCAAATGACGAAGCGAAATCTTTAGTTGAAAAATATTTTGGCGACTGGCAGAAAGGAAACATTCCAAAGTTTACTTATAAAACCCCTGAGCCACCCTCGCAAAGGGAAGTTGTTATAGTTGATAGACCAAATGCTGTTCAATCTGCAATAAACATTACCTATCCCGTGCAGTTACAACCGGGAAGTAAAGACATAATAAGTGCCAGTGTAATGAATACAATTTTGGGTGGCGATTCGTTTAGATTGTTTCAGGATTTAAGGGAAGATCACGGATATACTTACGGCGCATACTCCGGTTTATCCTCAGATGAGCAAGTTGGTTCTTTTGATGCTTATACAAATGTTAGAAATGATGTAACCGATAGTTCTATTGCTCGAATTTTATTTGAAATGAACCGCATCAAAAAGGAGAAGGTTTCTATAAATGAACTGCAGCGTGCAAAAAATTACATCTCCGGAAATTTTGCAATTTCGTTGGAACAGCCCCAAACAATCGCGGCATTCGCTATCAATATTGCAAAATATAATTTACCACTAGACTATTACCAAAATTATTTAAAAAACATTGCCGATGTATCAACCGAAGATATCAAGAAAGAAGCAGATAAATATGTACTTCCGGATAACTCGTATGTTCTAGTAGTGGGCAATGCGGATCAAGTTTCTAAAGGCTTGGCTCAGTTTGGCCCGGTTAAATATTACGATACTTTTGGAAATATTGTAGATACAACTAAAAGTACTATACCGGTGGGTCTTACTGCAGAAAAAGTAATCGATCATTATATTGATGCAATCGGTGGAAAAGAAAACCTGCGAAAGGTAAAAGATAGAACAACAGAAATGACCGGAAGCGTTCAGGGCATGGCTGTTTCTATGGTGATATATCAGAAAACTCCGGATAAAATGATGCAGGAAGTGTCTGCTGGCGCAATGAAACAAGATATTTATTATAATGGCAAAACTGGTTTAATGAAAATATCAGGGAAGTCAATAGAAGTAAAAGGGAGCGAGCTTGAAAAATTAAGATATGAATCGATGCTTGATTTGCTAACCCATATCAGAACTTCTGGCATAAAACTAAAATTAGAAGATGTTGAAAAAGTTAATGGAAAAGAAGCTTATAAAATTGATATGATTCTCCCTTCGGGGACAAAGTGGATCCAATATTATGATACACAAACATGGTTAAAAGTAAAAGAATCAAAAGCAATTACTGTTCCGCAGGGTACTTTTACTCAGGATACTTTTTTTGATGACTATCGTGATGTCGACGGAGTTAAGTATCCCTTTTCTCTTAAGCAAACTCTAGGACCACAACACCTTGATTTTATAGTTACCTCTATTAAGGTGAACACTGGCTTGAAGGATAGCATTTTTGAGCCAAAGTAAAATACTGCTGTTAATAACAGATTTTGAAAAAAGATGAAAGATCATTGATGAAAAAATATTCTTCCATTGTTTTTGATTTAGGTAATGTTCTTATTCCTTTCAATTATAGCTTAATGACTGAAAGATTTAACGCAATAAAACCAGGGCTTGGCGATAAGTTTGCCGCTTACTATAAAAACAATTATGACATTCATCGCCAATTTGAACGAGGTGATATTTCTGAGAGTGATTTTATACAAAAAATGCTTGAAGTCCTTGAATACAAAATTGATGGCGATACTTTTTGCAAGGATTATTCTCAAATATTCACCGTAAACCATGATGTTGCTGCATTACTTCCAAAGCTAAAAGAAAAATATAAGCTTGTCTTACTTTCTAATACCAATTCGATTCATCGGAAATACGGATGGAAGGATAATGAATTCTTAAAATATTTCGATAAACTAATTTTATCCTATGAAGTTCGTGCAGTAAAACCGGAAGAAAAAATCTATCGCTCTGTAGAAGCATTTACAAATTTTCCTCCGGAAGAACATATTTTTATTGATGATGTGGCAGAATACGTAGAAGGAGCACAAAAATCAGGCTGGGATGCGGTTCAGTTTCTTGATTATGAAAAGCTTATGTCTGATTTAAAAGGAAAAAACATTATTTAATTTATTTCTAAAAATAACTTATGCCCGATAAAGAAAATAATTTTAAGTTCACTTCTGAAAAATTTGTAGATATCGAAATTCTCCGTTATCAAGTTCCTGGATTTGAAAACCTTTCGTTGAAAGAAAAAACACTTGCCTATTATTTATATGAAGCTGCTCTATCTGGAAGAGAAATAATTTACGATCAAAACTATAAGCACAATCTAAAAATTAAAAGAACCCTAGATACAATTGTAAAGTCCTTTGCTGGTGATAGAAAATCCACGGAGTTCAATAATTTTTTAATCTATACTAAACGTGTTTGGTTTTCAAACGGTATTCATCACCATTATTCAACTAAGAAATTCACTCCTGAAATCTCGCAAGAATATTTTAAGTATCTAGTTCTTAATTCTGACACCAAGAAATTTCCCTTAACCCCAAACCAAACAATCAAAGAGTTTCTTGAAGAAATAACCCACATAATCTTTGATCCTATCGTAGATGCACAAAGAGTAAACCTTGATTCAAATAATGACGTAATTAAAACATCAGCAAATAATTATTATGAAGGGTTAACTCAAAAAGAGGTTGAAAAGTATTATTCGTTAATTGAAAATAATAATTCCGATAAGCCAATCTCCTACGGGTTAAACTCAAAGCTTGTAAAAGAAAATGACGAGATTAAAGAAAAAGTCTGGAAAGTCGGCGGAATGTATTCTCCGGCGATAGAGAAGATAATTTATTGGTTGGAAAAGGCATGTGGAATTACCGAAGATGAATCCCAGAAATTAGCGTTAAATAAATTAGTTGAGTTTTATAGAACTGGTGATCTAAAGTTGTTTGACGAATATAATATTGCCTGGCTTAAAGATACCGAAAGTAATGTCGACATAGTTAGTGGATTTATTGAAGTTTACGGTGACCCGCTCGGTTATCGCGGTACTTATGAGGGAATTGTTTCGATAAAGGACATTGAGGCAACCAAGAGAATAAAAGCAATTAGCGATAATGCCCAATGGTTTGAAGATAATTCCCCTATTGATGGTCGATTCAAAAAGAAAAATTGTGTGGGTATTTCAGCAAAAGTAATTACTGTTGTCGTTGAAGCGGGAGATGCTTCTCCCTCTACTCCAATTGGTATAAATCTTCCCAACGCTAATTGGATACGCAAAGAATTCGGTTCCAAATCAGTTAACCTCGGCAATATTGTTTATGCATACGACAAAGCCGCTTCCGAAAAGTTGTTGCATGAATTTTGTTTTGATGATGAAGAAATAGAGAGAGCAAAAAAGTATGCTCCTCTTGCTGATAATATTCACACTGATTTGCATGAAGTAATTGGGCATGGCTCCGGACAAATAAACCCCGGCGTCGGAACGCCGAAGCAAACCCTAAAGAATTATGCATCTGCAATTGAAGAAACCCGTGCAGACTTAGTTGCTCTCTATTATCTACCGGATAAAAAATTGCTCGAGCTTGGACTACTTCCTAATTTTGAAGCAGTGAAGGCAGGCATTGAAAAATATATCCGCAATGGTTTGATGCTCCAGCTTTATAGAATTGAGTTTGGAGACAATATTGAAGAGTCTCACATGCGTAACCGCCAGCTTATTTCTAAATGGGCTTACGAAAAAGGCAGAAGCAAATATATATCAGACGCTAATTTGTCTAATAAACAAGTTGAAAAAGATGTTATTGAAAAAATAGTAAAAGACAGGAAAACATTTTTTGTAATAAAAGATTTTGAAAGACTTAGAATAATCTTTGGCGAATTTCTGAAAGAAATTCAAAGAATAACCTCCGAAGGAGATTATGAAAAAGCAAAGTATTTGATTGAAACTTACGGCGTAAACGTTGACACGGAAATCCACAAAGAAGTTAAAGAGAGATATGCAAAATTAAATATTGCTCCTTACCGTGGATTTATTAACCCGGTTCTTACACCGAAATATCGAGATGGAAAAATTGTCAACGTAAACATTAGTTATCCTGAAGACTTTACTGAGCAAATGCTTTATTATGCCGAAAAATATTCATTTTTGCAATATGATAATTGACTGAAGGTTGGGCAAATGCCAGTCTTTGGTTTTTGCAAGTAAATTCCTATTCTTATAATATTTTCATAGAATAAACTATTTTATTAATTATCTGGAGCCTCCAAATGGGTCTAAGTATCGGAATAGTAGGTCTGCCAAATGTTGGTAAGTCCACCTTATTTAATGCGCTTACCAAAGCACAAAACGCGGAGGCAGCGAACTATCCTTTTTGCACCATCGAACCTAATAAGGCAATAGTACCGGTGCCAGACGAAAGAATAAACAAATTGGCTGTTCTTGTTAATCCTGCACGCCTTGTAAATTCAACTGTGGATTTTGTTGATATTGCTGGACTTGTTAAAGGAGCCAGCAAAGGCGAAGGGCTCGGCAATCAATTTTTAACTAACATCCGCGAAACCGAAGCAATCCTACATGTAGTAAGATGTTTTGAGGATAATGATATTGTCCACGTTGACGGCAGCATCGACCCTCTTCGAGATATTGAAGTAATTGAGACGGAATTAATCCTTGCCGATGTTCAAACCCTCGAAAAAAAGATTGATCGCCTACAAAAAATGGCAAAGGGAGATAAGAATGCAAAAGCTGCTGCTGAAGATGCCGAAGCGCTTATGAGTTATATGAATCAAGGGAACCCCGCGTCATCATTTCCAGAAAAAGATAAAGAATCTATAAGAGAAATTTTTAATGAACTTCGTCTAATGACCGCAAAAAATATGATCTACTGCGCCAATGTTAATGAGAGCAGTTTAGCAGAAGATAACGATTACGTTAAATCCTTAAAAGCTTATGCCGAATCTAAGGGAGCTGATTGGGTAAAAATATCTGCTAAAGTAGAAGAAGAATTGGTCGGACTTGAAGACGAAGAGCGCGAAGAATTTCTTGCATCTTACGGTGTTAAAGAAAGCGGCCTTGAAAAAATTATCCGCACAGGCTTCCATACGCTGGGCTTAATCAGTTATTTTACTGCCGGACCTAAAGAAGTAAGGGCTTGGACGATTCATCGCGGCTGGAAAGCTCCGCAAGCCGCAGGAGTAATTCATACAGATTTTGAAAAAGGATTTATTCGTGCAGAAGTAATCGGCTATAATGATTATATTACATATAAATCTGAATCCGCCTGTAAATCTGCCGGTGTTATGCGTGTGGAAGGCAAAGACTACGTTGTCCACGACGGAGATGTTATGCACTTTCTGTTTAATGTATAAAAATCGATAGACACCCGATCTTCAATAATTATACTCCAATTACTTATTGATTAACCTTACTCGGGATTTCCCTTTGGAGTAATGAAATGCTGGAATAATGGAAATAATTAATCTATTCCACAACTCCACTCCACCACCACTACTCCACCACTCCACAAATTATTAATGCACTCTAACGTACTTCTCATTTCCACATCTTGCACTGATCTATCATTAACAATTGCATTTCCATTCTGCCAATTATAAATTTCAGTATTGAAATAATTATTACACGGATACATAATATCCAAAACAAAATTAAAGGAAAACATTTATGTCCAATGCATATTTCAAACTTCCGATACCGGTAAACGAGCCGGTTCTGACTTATGCGCCGGGAACACCGGAAAAAGCTGAGTTAAAAAAGAAGCTTGCAGAGCTTCAATCTAAACAAATTGAAATCCCTCTTATCATCGGTGGCAAGGAAATTAAAACTGGAAAAACTGCCGAAATCCGTACACCTCATGATCATTCAAAGCTATTAGGAGTCTATCACAAAGCCGGCGCTAAAGAAGTTAAAATGGCAATTGAGGCCGCACTTGAAGCAAGAAAATCCTGGGCTGATATGCCATGGGAACACCGCGCCTCTGTCTTTCAAAAAGCTGCCGAACTTTTATCAACTACATGGCGATCTACATTAAACGCTGCTACTATGCTCGGTCAATCGAAGACCATTTACCAGGCTGAAATAGACTCTTCTTGCGAGTTAATAGATTTCTGGCGTTTCAATACTTTCTATATGACTCAATTGATGGGAGAACAACCTTATTCACCCAAAGGAATGTGGAACCGCGAGGAATACCGCCCGCTTGAAGGATTCGTGTTTGCTGTAACTCCATTCAACTTTACTTCGATTGCCGGAAATTTACCGACAGCTCCTGTTATCGTTGGAAATGTCTCCTTATGGAAACCCGCCTCCAGTGCAGTTTACGTTGCATACTTTCTAATGAAGCTTTGGGAGGAAGCTGGATTACCCGCAGGAGTAATTAATTTTGTCCCCGGTTCCGGCGGCGAAGTTGGTGACCCCGTCCTCGCAAGTCCGGAGCTTGCAGGTATTCATTTCACCGGTTCGACAGCCGTATTTCAAGGTATGTGGAAGACCATTGGAGAAAACATTCATAAGGCAAAATATTATCCTCGTATTGTCGGAGAAACTGGAGGAAAGGATTTTATCTTTGCACATAATACAGCTGATGTGGATGCCCTTGTTGTTGCTGCTATCCGCGGTGCATTTGAATATCAAGGACAAAAATGTTCCGCCGCCTCACGTATGTATATTCCAAAATCTCGCTGGCAGGAATTCAAGGAAAAATATGTTACTGAAGTAAATAAAATGAAAATGGGTAACCCGGAAGACTTTACAAACTTTATGTCTGCGGTAATTGATAAAGGAGCTTTCAATACTATAAAATCCTATATTGATTTTGCGAAGGAATCTAAAGAAGCAGAAATTATTACCGGCGGCAAGTGCGACGACTCGAAAGGATTTTTTATTGAGCCTACTACAATAGTAACTACCAATCCCCGATTCAAAACAATGGAAGAAGAAATATTTGGCCCTGTGTTTACAATATTCGTTTATGAAGACGATAAGTTTGATGAGACACTGGATCTGTGCGACACGACATCGCCTTACGCACTTACTGGAGCTATCTGGTCTCAAGATAGAAATGTATTAGTAAAAATGTCGAACAAACTCCGCAATGCTGCCGGCAATTTTTACATTAACGATAAACCAACCGCAGCAGTTGTCGGGCAACAGCCATTCGGAGGCGGTCGCTCATCAGGTACAAATGATAAAGCGGGTAGTGCAATGAACATCATGCGGTGGATGACTGCACGCTCGATTAAAGAAACATTTGTTCCTCCAAAAGATTGGCGTTATCCATTTATGAATGAGAAATAGTTAAAGCGTCATATTACATACAAAAGTTCTCCGGAGTAATGGAGTTTTGGAATAATGGATTTATCCCATTCTTCCATTTCTCCAATCCGCCAGAGAGTCTTATATAACGACTTTGTGTCATTTCGACCGGAGGGAGAAATCCCATGTATAGCTTTGGTACACAAGTTGAAAGGATATCTCAGTCGAAGACCTGCCTGCCGATAGGCAAGCTCCTTCGAAACGACATCTGGAAGTTGTGCAACAGACTCGGCATATAGGAAAACTTTAGTAGATAGTCTTCACACCTAAATTATAAAATATAAACGACCAAATATCAGTCCATTCATCAATAATTTTTGAAGTAGGCTTACCTGCGCCGTGTCCCGCACGAGTCTCAATTCTAATTAAGATCGGATTATCTCCTTTATACTTATCCTGAAGTGTTGCTATATACTTAAAAGAATGTGCAGGAACCACGCGATCATCGTGATCCGCCGTAGTTGCCATTATTGCAGGATAGTTTACACCCGACCTAATATTTTGAAGCGGCGAGTACTTATATAAATATTGAAACTGAGCCGAATCATCACTTGAACCATATTCGCTTACCCAAGCCCAACCGATTGTAAATTTCTGGAATCGAAGCATATCCTGTACGCCTACTTGAGGAATTGCAACCCTAAATAAATCAGGTCGTTGATTTGTAACAGCGCCGATTAGCATTCCACCATTTGAAGCGCCGTTTATAGCAAGCTTTTGGGAAGAAGTATATTTTTCTTTAATTAAGTATTCTGCTGCCGCAATAAAATCATCAAACACATTCTGCTTTTTGCCAAGCATACCTGCTTTGTGCCATGCTTCGCCATATTCGCCCCCTCCGCGAATATTAGGAATTGCAAGCACTCCGCCATTCTCAAGAAAAATTAATCGTGTAATACTGAACGCCGGATTTATACTGATATCAAAACCGCCGTATGCATAAAGAAAAGCAGGGTTGTTTCCGTTTCTCTTCAGCCCTTTCTTATAAACAATAAACATAGGAACCTTAGTTCCGTCTTTGCTATTGTAAAATACTTGCTTAGTTATATAATTATCAAAGTTAAAATTGATTTCTGGTTTACG
>JAJYCM010000064.1 GCA_021778375.1 Bacteroidota bacterium | reverse complement strand
CTTCATATGTATTTGGGTAGTTATTTGGCATTTTTATAAATCGAAATTAAATCCAAGTGAAGCGTAGTTCTCATTCAAATCGTAATAAAGTCCGTGTATGCTTTTCCCTGAAGTGTAAGATAATAGTATACTGAACCCTTTCCCGTCGTATGATCCGAATTTAATTCCCGCTTCAAGAATATTATTACCGGTGTATTTAGAAATCTCGCTTAGTTTAAAATCATCAGCAAGAAAAGGAGTAATATTATTCCCGGCTAAGTTAACAATGTAATAATCAAATCCCGCTTGATAAATTTCTTTGCCTATTGTTGTAGGTATTCGGTGGAATAAATATGTAAATCCTCCGTAAACACGGAAAGTATTTATTGCATAGAAAGGCAATGCTTCGATAAATTCCCTGCTGTAGACAAAAGGTACTCTGCCGTTGCGCCATACGGAATTTTGTCCGTCATAGCTTCCATCAACTAAATGCGCGCTGATATGACTGAGACGAATCCGGAACCCGTATTCTTGGTTGCCCTGAATAATTTTATATCCGGAATTAACCCCGAAAAAATAATCTATAGTCTCCACCGGGAAACGGAAATTATCTTCACTTCTTAATCTAGTGAATGTGAAAATATCTGCACCGAATGAAAGTGTCGAATTCCCTTTTTGTACCTGATAAATATCCGATGTAAGTCCGGCGTCAAGTCGTATTTTTTTCTCACCGAATAAATAGGAAAATCCGTCGCGGGCTTCAAGTATATTTGCAGTGAATGGTTTAATATTTAATTTATTTGGAAACCAGGTCTCAGAAGATTGTGCAAATGAAAATTTTGTTATTATAGCAATTATTATAACGATAAAGGAACATTTCCGCATTTATATTTTTTCCGCTTTGTTGAATGTTTTTTTATTTAATTTTTGTTTAATCAGCTTATTATAGCCGTACTTAAATTTTGATGTAAGACTTATAAAAGAATAATAATTAGTGGGGAAAGCAAACGAAGGCTCAAAATAACAGTTTACTGTGCATCCTTGGCAGAATTCAAATTTCCCCTCCATTTGTTTATAGTATTTCAATTTCTCCGACTCGCGGATTTCTTTTATCGGTCTGTCAATCGGAATCCTTTCGTTTTCAAAATGATAACAAGGGAGTATTATCTCATTATTCGGAGAAATTACTACTACACGAGATACTGCCTTACACCTTGGATCGTCAATTTTGTTTCCTCCGTCCCTTCTTAGCTTTATGAATCCTTTATTCATATAGACATCGATCTTGCCGTCAATATAATTCTCAATATAATCCATCGCTTCGTTTGAAAGTCCCGGATTGCCAAAATATGAGAATACCGGGTTGACAATTAAAAGAAGTCCGTATCTGGAGGCAATCTCGTGCATACGTGGAAGTTTCTTGTAGGTTTCGTTTGTAACAGTGAATAAAATATCCGGATATTCACCAAGCGACTTTGCAATCTCAATGCTCTTCAAAACACTTCCGAAACAATTAACTTTTCTGATTTTGTTATGTTCTTCTTCATCGGGAGAGTCTAAGGAAAAATGAAGGAGATTAATTTTACCGGCTAGCTTCTCTGCAAATTTCGGATAAAGTAATCCATTGGTTGTAATGCTCGTCTGCATTTTTAACCCCTTTGCAAACTCCGCCATTAAATGAATCTCTTTATGAAGAAGTGGCTCCCCGCCTGTTAAGTCAATAAACTTTACTCCAAGCGCGGCAAGTTGTTTAACATTGGATTTGAAATCTTCTAACTTTGCGAATGGTGTGTCTTTGAAATTTTCATGAACACCAAAATGGCAAAACTCGCAAAAAGCATTGCAGCGATAAGTTAAATAATAATTACACAGCAAGATCATCAGTATTCTCTTTCCTTCCAGATAATTTTCCGGCTGGCTGCAATTGCAAATGGGATTAACACTACGTAAATAATATAATATACTTGAAAGTTGAAAAAATATTTTAAATTCTTCTGAATGCCTAAGGCTTTATGAACCGGATATAAAACTAAATAGTCAATAGTTATTTTGAAGACTACCAAATATAGCCACACCGGAGAGAAAAATAAAGGCGTAAGCAATAAGCATAAATTTGTTAAAAATCCCAAAACAATAATTGAATATCCTCTAATAGGAATATCAAGTCCGCCGACCGACCACCGCTTTTTCTGGCTGTATAGTTCTCTCATATTTTTGCATGGTGTCGAAGTGATTAAACTGTTTTTATCAAGGGGGAAAATTATTTTATATTTTTTCAACTTGTAAATCGCTTGCAATAAGTTGAAGTCCTCCGTAACGCTGAAAGGAAGATTTTCATATCCGCCTGCTTCAAGGTATACGCTTTTACGGTATGACATATTATTTCCTATACAGCTTACCGGTTTCTGAAAATTTATTGTGCCTGCAGCAGCAGTCAATAAATAAATAAAATCAATTGCCTGCATCCCGCTAAAACCGTCATAGACTGATTGGGTTGTAAACCCGTTTACTATTGCAACGTCTTTTTGAAAATAGGAGGCAATGTTAGAAGCCCACCGGGGATTTACTTCACAGTCTGCGTCAGTTGTTAATATTATTTTACCTTTTGCAATCTCAATTCCGTTTGCTAATGCGTTTGTTTTCCCTTTTAACCTTCCGATTTCTTTTTTTGTTACTATCTTCTTAAAATTTGATTTGCCCGAGATGAATTCGTCAATTAACTTTCCTGTTGTATCGGTTGATTTATCATCGACAAGAATTATCTCTAATTTCCCTTCGGGGTATATAAGGTTATCAAGTGATTTTAGACATCTTAAAATATTCTCTTCTTCGTTTCGAGCGGCTACAATTATCGACGCTTCCGGAAGTTCGTTTTCACTCAACTGTGAAAATTTTTTCCTTATGCCTATAATAAAAAGCACAGATTGAATAAAATATCCGCATACTGCAATTAAGAAAATTATTTCAAACATTCGGCGGGGTTCCCGATTTCAAATCCTTTTTTATTTACTTCTTCCATTATTAATTTTATCGAATCCACAATGATTCTTTTCGACCTTCGGCTATCGTGAAGAACTATGATCGAATTATTCTTTATATATTTATTGACGGCAAAATTAACAAGATTTATATCATTTCGGTAATCATAAGTCAACAGCGACCACATTACGTTCTTTATTTTTTTTTCTGTCATAACTTTTTGTGTCCGAAAATTAAATCTCCCGTGCGGAGGTCTAAAATATTTAACCCGGTAATTATGATTGTCTTCAAGTATCCGGTTAAATAAATCAATCTGACTCTTTAATTCAATATTACTTAAACGTGTAATAATTTCATGGCTATAAGTATGATTACCGATTTCATGCCCTTTGCTTAATATTTCCGAAATTAAACCGGGATTGCTTTTAACATTTTCTCCGACGCAAAAGAAAAGAGACTTTACCTTGAATTCTTCTAATGTCTTTAAAATCAAATTCGTTGTTTCCGGCATAGGTCCGTCATCAAAAGTTAAAAGAATTTTTCTTACTGAACTATTCCAAACAAAATCTTTGAAAAGAAATTTTATTGCCAAAGGCGGATCATAAAAATATTTAAAGGAGTAATTCTTCACTTTTTAACTTTTGCCTTTTCAGCCGGAGGTTTGACAGACTTTTGACGATGCTTTTTATCTATCTGTTTATGAAATTTTGGCTGATTTGTTTTCTTGCAGTACTTTTCAATTGCAGCGTAAGCATCAAAGTATCCCATCTTCCCGGCTCGTTCAAGGTCGGGACAAGCGCTTTTTTTTTCACCTTTATCTAACATAGTCATGCCGCGCTTAAAGTAAGCCTTTGATTCATCCGGGTATAATTCAATAATTTTTGAAAAATCATTTAACGCGCTATCATATTTGTTGACGACTCTAAACGCATCACCTCTAAAATAATAGGCATCTTTATTAGTCGAATCAATCTCTATAACCTTTGTAAAATCCTCTATTGCGTAATCAAATCCTCCGAGTAATGCAAAATCGAATCCACGAATTAAATATGCGTTCGAATCTTTAGGATTAAGTTCAATTGCTTTCGTATAATCTTCAATCGCACCGGGATAATTTTGAAGTTCTCCTTTAGTGTTGCCGCGGTTTACGTATGCCTTCTCGTTATTTGGATTTAGGACGATTGAAGAATTATAATCTTTAAGCGCGGACTTAAAATCACGTCTTGTAGATTCAACATAAGCCCGGCTGAAATATGTAAGGTAGTTACTAGAGTCCAGCTCTATTGCATTATTGAAATCGGATTCGGCTTTTACATATTCCTCAAGAAAAATATATTCAATTCCCCGGTTTAAATAGGATAATGAATCTTTATCGTTCAGTTTAATTGCTTTGGAATAAGCTTCAATTGCCTTTTTATGATTTGCCATTGAACTATAAGCTTTAGCCAGGCTAAAATACAGCCTGTAATCATTGGGGTTTTTATTGATAGCAATTCGAAATTTATCAAGTGCAGCAGGATAATTTCCTGATTGATAATCTTTTTTCCCAAGTATATAATAATTATTTACCGGCGAACAGCTTTCAATTATAGAAACCAATGCGATAATTGAAAGAATATAAAATTTCTTTTTCATTCCAAAGTGATTTAATTTTTTCAAAGGGAATTTAGTGAATGAGTGATTAAAATTCTCTACAAATCACTATGGATATAGGCAAAAAAAACTCCGTGCATTTAACACGGAGTTCCTCTTATCCTTACAACATTGGTGGCTAGACCTCAGTAATAAGAAATATCAATCCGAATTCATTTCGTCATCACTCGGAATATCCTTTACCTTATCTTTATTCTTAAAGTTATTTAAGTTATAAGAAATTCCGAGATAATAAATTCTTGAATCTCTTTGTCCTTCACTATATAAAGAGAAGCCCGTTCCGTATGTTGTCCCGCTGTATCTTCTCGTATTAAAAATATCTGTTGCCCTTAGTGTAACTGATAAATTACCGCCCAGGAATTCTTTCCTGAGCGCAAGATCCGTAAAATATAACGCGTCAGACCTTCCCTGTGCTGTTACAGTAGGGGAGTTATACGTATAAGAAACCTGAAGTGATAAAGTCTTATCTAGTTTGAAAGTTGTGTTCGCTCTTCCCGTCCAACTGTAGCTGTATCCGTTAACTCCGGTTACGTACTGCGGGTCGCTAATGTCGGTTCTGAAATATGATACATTTGCATTGTAATCCCACCATGATGTAATACTGCCGTTGCCGACCAACTCAGCTCCGTAATTCTTTTGGCTGGCAATATTTTGAAATGTAGTCATTGTTACGCCATTATTCAATAATGAACTAATCCTTGTGATCAAGCCTGTTGTTTGTCTAAGAAATAATGCGGAATAAATATTTATATTAAATATAAAAGAGCTATAGCCCATCTCATAAGAATCGGTGTATTGAGGCATAAGATTAGGATTACCCTTCGATAGGTTTAATGAATCGGAATAATTTATAAATGGATTTAAATTCCATGGCTTTGGTCTGTCAACGCGTCTTGTATAGCTGATCCTAAATTCATCCACCGGAGAAAAGTCATAAGCGAAATAAATTGAAGGATACAAACTGTAATAATGACTTTCGTAAGTAGTGCCTTCGTTAAGTATTGTCGATTTTGTAATCGCATCCTCGCCGCGTAATCCACCCTGGAATTTAAATCCTCCGATAGATCCTGTATAAATCGCATAAATAGCGTGTATCTGTTCTTTGTAACCAAAATTGTTACTTCTGCCTAAGTTATTTATCCAATCATTTCCTGTGGGATCATAATTAAAATAATTATAATCCATCCCTAAGTCTCTAATAGAACTCTTAAAACCTGCTTCAAGACGGCTGGTTTGGCTAAATGGATGAACATAGTTTGACTGAATTATTAATAACTTATTTGAATTGTCATAAGTATTATTTATTGAGGAAGAGGGAAGTATTGAAGGGCTACCGCCTGTCAACATATAATTCATGTCTGTTTTAGAAGCGCTATTCATAGAAAAATCTAAATACATAATGTCTGCAGTTAACTGCCTTCCTTTTTCTTCAAAATCTTTAGTATAATCCAATGAGTAGTTTATACCCTGAACACTTCTATTGCCGTTGGTATTATCTAAAAAATAATCTTCTAAAGTTGAAGCGCTGTCTAATTGATAATTGTTGATTCCGCCGCTATTCGTAGCATAAAATCTCCGATATTGAACAGATCCTGAAATGGTATTTAAGTCATTCAGCATATATTCTGTGCCAAAACGAAAATTGCCCATATTAAAATTGTTTTTAGAAGAATTTGTTTGATCTAAATATGAGACATTAGGTCCCAAAGTATTTGTTCTATCTGATAGTCCAATTCTGTTGAATTGATTAAATCTTCCGCCAAGATCGCCGAAAAAATTTAGATCGCCTGTTCTGTAATTAAAATTTGCAGTTCCATTATATTTACTTCCGGTTCCTGCATTAATATTAAATACTCCGTTAAAACCGGGATTGCTTTTTTTCTTAAGAACAATGTTAATTATACCCGCAGTCCCGTCGGGATCATATTTGGATGAAGGGTTTGTAACAACTTCTACGGATTGAATTGAATTTGCCGGAATTTGAGTTAATACATCGTTGCTGCTTAATCCTGCAAATCCTGAAGGCTTTCCGTCAATTAATATTGTTACATTACTATTTCCTCTTAAACTTATATTCCCGTCAATATCTACTTGAATTGCTGGAATGTTCTGCATTACATCAAGCGCTGAACCGCTGGAGCTAACTAAATCTTTATCGACGTTTATTACCTGCTTATCAAGATTAGTTACAATCATCTCTTTATCTGCTCTTACAACTACTCCGCTCATCTGGATTGAGGAAGGCACAATGCTTATCAAACCTAATTCAGCAGCCTGGCTCTTAGATGTAATAAAAATATTCGTTATGACCGTCGTTTTATAGCCTACAAATGAAATCTTTGCATAATACTTCCCGGGCTTAACACCATTTATAATGAATTCACCTTTACTGTTAGAAACGGTTCCGTTTACTACAGACGAGTCTCTCGAACTGAATAAACTTACGTTAGCATAATTAATAACTTTTTTTGTACTTGAATCAATCACCTTACCTTTGATAATTCCAGAAATAACATTTGTACTAAACTTACTTACATTCTGTGCTGATACTATAATATTTGCCAGAACAATCACAAGAGCAACGACATAAATTTTCACTTTTTCTCCAAAACTAAATGAATAAAACAAATTAGAAATTTTTAATTTTATGATTTGACAACCGTGTAACCGGTATAGTTTAAATGTTTAACATCCTTAAATACCACTATTCAAATCAACAAACCGTTTATAATAATTTGGTCTCTATAATATTGGCACTTGTTCACACGGCTGATTGTTTTTTGTGTCAAACAAGTTCGCAGAGGGGTTCCCCTTGTCATTTCGACGACCGATAGGGAGGAGAAATCACATTGCACAAGCCTGACACTCTTAATAATCATGGGATATCTCCCCGCAAACGGGGCAGGCGCTCGAGTCCGCCGCGGCGGATCCTTCGATATGACAGATATGTAATTGTCTTTATCGCGATATGAAATGTTAACTGAAGAATATAAAATGATACCTGTTGGATTAAATAAAAAGTTACATTATTAAAATAAAATAATGTAACTTTTCTGAAGAGTAGTGATTATCTAATTGATTTATACCAAAGAGTTCACTTTATGCATGTACTATTCCTTAACGTTTGTAGCTTCTAATTCTTCGGGATTCTTTTTGCTAGTTGTAAATCTTGTAATAGTTACAAATAGAACAGGTACAATAAAGATAGCGAGCATAGTTGCCGCCAGCATTCCACCAAGTACAGTCCAGCCGATGGTAGACCTTGCTTGAGCACCGGCACCGGTTGCAAAGGCTAAAGGTGATACGCCAAATATAAATGCCATTGAGGTCATAAGTATTGGTCGCAATCGAAGTTTTACAGCTTCAATTGTCGCGGGCACTATAGCCATTCCTCTTGCAACTCTTTCTTTTGCAAATTCTACTATTAGAATTGCATTCTTTGCAGCTAAACCAATAAGAGCAATTAAACCGATCTGAGCATATACGTTGTCGCTTAGTTTTGGTAATAATGTTAATGTTACAATAGCGCCGAACGCACCTATAGGAACTGCGAATAAAACTGCCAACGGTACCGACCAGCTCTCATATAAAGCGGTAAGGAATAGGAAGACAAACAGTAAGGATAATGAAAATATAACTATTGTGCTATTGCCTGCATTAATCTCTTCTCTGCTTAATCCGGAAAAATCATAGCCATAACCTGCCGGCAGCACTTGCGCAGCAACTTCTTTTAACGCTTTGATTGCATCGCCGCTGCTGTAGCCGGTTGCCGCATTACCGTCAATTTCCGCCGATCGAAACATGTTGTAATGAGAAATTAGGGAGGCGCTTTCCGTTATTTTATAGCTGATCAGTGTACTTAACGGGATCATATCTCCGGCTGAATTTTTCACATAATATTTGGAGAGGCTTTGAATACTTCGACGATAGTTGGTGTCTGCTTGTGCTACTACGTGGAAGTTTCTTCCGTAAATTGTAAAATCATTTATATAGGAACTGCCAAGGAATGTTTGAATAGTACTATAAACATCGGCGACTGAAACGCCAAGTTTTGCACATTTATCTCTATCAACATTTACCTGGTAACCCGGTGTGTTTGCAGTAAAAAATGAAAATACCCGGCTTAGTTCGGGGCGTTTATTCGCGGCTACAACAAAGTTTTGTACGACTTTTGCAAACTGTTGTATATTGTCAGTGCTTGTGTGCTGTTCTAATTCAAATGTAAAACCGCCTGTTTGACCCAAGCCGGGAATTGCCGGCGGTGGGATTACAATTGTGTTAGCATCTTTTATGGAGGCAAACTTTCTTTGCAAAGTAGCTACTATAGAATTTAATTGGAGCGCTTTACTGGTTCTTTCACTCCAAGGTTTAAGCATGAGGAAGACAGTACCGCTGTTTGATTTTGTTGAAAAGTTAACAACGTTCAATCCTCCTATACCGGCATAGTGAGCAATGCCGGGGGTGGTTTTCAAAATATTCATTACTTGATGCAGTACTTCAAGTGTTCTTGTCGATGAGGATGCTTCAGGCAACTGGAATGTAATATACAATCTTCCTTCATCTTCAGTGGGGATAAAACCTGTTGGTTTTTTCTCGAAAAGCACTACAGTACCGGCATAAAGCATAATTACGACAATTAAAAAATAGGGGGCAACTTTAATACTTTTCCGTACGCCGACAGCATAATTTTCTGTGGTTTTTCTAAACCATTCGTTAAATCTAAAAAAGAATTTGTGGATACCCTTATCTCCTTTGTCAAAATGCGAAGGCTTTAAGAATAATGAACACAAAGCCGGTGTCAGGGATAAAGCAACAAATGCAGAAATTAAAACCGAGATTGCTATTGTTATAGCGAACTGCTGATATAACTTCCCTACGATTCCAGGGATAAAGCCAACTGGAATAAAAACGGCAGACAAAATTAAAGCTATTGCTACTACGGGTCCCGAAATATCGCTCATAGCCTTTATAGTAGCTTCTTTTGGGGAAAGCTTTTCATTGTCTATATAATGCTGCACAGCTTCCACTACTATGATTGCATCATCCACTACAATTCCAATCGCAAGGACGAAGCCAAACATTGTTAAGGTGTTAATGGTAAATCCGAACGGAATGAAAAACGCGAAGGTGCCTATTATTGAAACAGGAATTGCAAGAACAGGTATTAATGTTGCACGCCAGCTTTGTAGGAAAAGAAAAACTACAAGGACTACCAAGCCTAAAGCTTCGAGCAAGGTTGTGACTACTTCATCTATAGAAACTTTAACAACAGATACAGATTCAAAAGGAATTTTATAACCAACGTCGGGTGGGAATGATTTTTCTAACTGATTCATTGCTTTAGTAATACCATTAGCAACTTCCAGTGCGTTGCTGCCAGGAGCCTGGAATATCAATAAGAAAGAAGCAGGTTTCCCGTCAACGTAAGAATTATTTGCATAGCTTGCTTTTCCAAGCTGGACTTGTGCGACATCTTTTAAATAAACCGCAGAGCCGTCTTTAGTGTTTTCACGGACTATAACATTTTGGAATTGCTCTACTGTGCTTAACCGGCTGTTAGTAGAAACCGAATATTCGAATGCTTGGTTTTTATTTTGCGGGGGGGCGCCGACTGCCCCGGCTGCTATTTGTATATTTTGATTTGTTAGTGCGTTAATTACATCGTTTGCAGTAAGCCCTAGTTGAGCTAATTTATCCGGCTCTAACCATATCCTCATACTGAAATCATCGGCACGGGTAAAAACATCCCCGACACCCTTAACACGCAGAATAGCATCTCTAATAAATATATTTGTATAATTGTCGAGAAATGAAATGCCGTGCGTCCCCTTCGGTGAATATATTGAAACAAGGAGCAAAATACTTGGGCTTCTTTTCCTTGTGGTTATACCTAATCTTTTAACGTCATTAGGTAATGAAGGTGTTGCGATGCCGACTCTGTTTTGAATGTCAAGGGCAGCTATATCAGGGTTTGTGCCGATATTTAAAGTCACATTTATAGAAGACTGACCGTTGCTTGTGCTGTTGCTCTGCATGTACGCCATACCGGGTGTACCGTTAACTTGCGACTCGATGGGTGTGGTTACGGTCTGCTCAACTGTTTTTGCATCCGCACCGTTAAAGGCTCCGGTTATTTGAACGGTTGGCGGTGTAATATCCGGATACTGACTGATTGGAAGATTGAAGATCGCAATCAATCCCACTAGGACAATAATAATGGAAATAACTATCGCAGTTATAGGTCTCTTTATAAACGTATTAGCAATCATCTTTTTTCCTGTTGAAGTCTTACTTTCTGGATGGAGTTACAGAATTTTGTTTTGCCGGTGAAGGAATTATTTTTATAGGAGAGTTATCTCTCAGCTTTTGAATTCCTTCAACAACTATTTTATCTCCCGGTGCTAAGCCTTTATCGACAATTACCATCTTGCCGACATTTCTTCCGAGGATTACATTACGCTGGTTTACTTTATTTCCGTTAATAGCAAAAACAAAATATTCTCCCATTTGTTCGGTAACTGCTATGTAAGGAATTAAGATGCTATTTGCCGGAGAAATATTTTTGACACGCACGTCGCAAGTAAGTCCCGGTCTTAACAAATTCTTTACGTTAGGGAAAACAACCCTTGCTGTAATTGTTCCGGTAAGAGGATCAACAGCGCGGTCCAAGAGGCTTATATGACCCGGATATGGATATACTTTTTGATCGGGTAAAACCATTGTAAAAGTTGAATCATTTGGTGAAGTTTTTTTATTTAACAATTCTGTAAATCGTCCT
>JAJYCM010000063.1 GCA_021778375.1 Bacteroidota bacterium | reverse complement strand
AAAAAATTATAACTATAGATTGACTTCCCTTTCAGATGACAATCAAACTATTAAAGCGGATACTACTATTCTACAACATGTAACTCAAAACGTTACCTACTTAATGACCCTTTCCCTATCTAATGTGGACAAAGACACCGTGATGGAAATGGCTTGCAACATTACTTCTATTAAACTTGATGCCAATGCTAACGGTAAGAAAATTTCTTATCAGTCTGGGTTAACAAAGGACTCGACCGAACGTGCGCAGTTTGCAGAATATGAAGCATTGATTCAAAATCCTTTTAGCATTAGAATTACTAAGTACGGTGAAATTCTTGAAGTCTTCCGAGCCGATAAAATTGTAACTAAGTTCTTAGAACTTAAAGGCACCCATGCTACTGTTACTTCCGAAGAAAAAGATGCATTAAGGAAAAGTATTATCGAAGGCGCTTTGAAGCCTTTATTAGTCCAAATCTTCCGCCAGGTTCCTCAGAATCAGGTTGCAAAAGATTCAAGCTGGTCTTTTACCCAGCCCCCCTCACAATTCTTGATTTATCAACTCCAGAATACAAATGCATATAAAGTATTAAGCCTTGATAAATTTAATAATGATAAACTTGCCGTTATTGATGCCGGGTTAAAATCCGTTCTTACCGGTAAAGATGAGATTACGAATCGCGGGGTTAATTATAAATTTAAGAAACCAGTAACCTCCGCATCCGGAAAGATATTCTTCGACCTAACCAAAGGATGCATTCAAAAATCCAAGACGAATACGCTCATAAATATTTATTATACGATGGAAATGAAGGGTCCGAAGGGTACTGAGAAAGGCAACAAAACCGAAGCAATTAAGAGCTCAAACATTGTGGAATTAGTTGATTAAATTTAAAATATAAGATTATTTATTAAAAAGGCACGGCACCATAGCTCGTGCCTTTTTTATTTCCACTACGACATACCCTGTGTATTGTATCAAAAACAAGTTGACTAAAGAGAAATTGCAAAAAAATCGTTAGATCATAGCGCGGCAAGCTTGCCTGAGAGCGTTGCAGAACTCTCCTATTTAGTCTCGAACGTAAAGAGAGGTCTCAAAACTGTCTAAAATGGGATTTCTCCCTCCGGTCGAAATGACATTTTGGAGTTGTGCAACAGTCTCTACCGGCAAGCCGCAAGGGAAGATGGAATATGGTATACGGAATATGTAAAATAGAATATTGGAAAAAACAAAAGTAAAGATTTCAAATGTTTTGACATAAAAAACGAAAACTTAAATGACAATATTATAGGTAACTTTAATTCTTTGAAAAAGTTAATTAAAATATTATTTTAGATAAAAAATGATTAAGCTTTTCTCAACCTTAGAATAAATGCTTTGAAACTTAGAAAATTTTTCTTCTTTCCCTTAATAAGAATCATTATCGGCATGATAGTGATCGGATTTGCCGTTGCAATAGGATTGTTTGGAAGTCGTGCAGCGCTTGAGGAAATTCAAATCGGTAAGGATTATAAAGATGCAATAACTAATGCTGCAATAGCTATTATGGCATTTGCAAGTTACACTATTCTATACCGGTTTTATGAAAAAAGGCAAATTACTGAATTGAAATTTACCGGTTTTACAAAAAATGCGGGTATAGGATTTTTGGTAGGTTTTATTTTACAGTCATTTGTAATTCTTGTTATATATATAGGCGGCGGTTATTCAATTCTTAGAGTAAACCCGGCTTCATTTCTACTACCAGGATTTATGATTGCACTTTCTTCGGGAATATTTGAAGAAATCTTATTTCGAGGAATCATATTCCGGTTAACAGAAGAAAAATTGGGAAGCACAATTGCAATAATTATATCAGCATTAATATTCGGGTTAATGCACCTTGCTAATAAAAACAGTTCTATCTATTCGGCAGTTGCAATTGCAATTGAGGCGGGGGTATTACTTGCAGCATCATACATTTATTCTAAGAATTTATGGCTTCCTATATTTTTACACTTTGCCTGGAACTTTGCGGAAGCCGGAATTTACGGTGCAGTTATATCAGGAAACACAATCAATAAAAGTCTTTTTACTAGCAAATTTACAGGCCCAGATTTTTTAACGGGCGGAGCTTTCGGACCGGAGAATTCCATACAAGCAGTTTTATTATGTCTTGCAGTTGGAATAATTTTTATCTGGATAGCAAAACGACAAAATAAAATTGTAAAACCTTTTTGGAAGAAATGAATAGGTATCTTATGAAACTCAAGAGGTATTTAATAAGACAATTAAAATCGATGACTTAACCAGGAGCTCAAAATGACCGGGTGAGAGTAGGTGCTTTAGCATTGTATTCAGGGGTTCTGGTTTTTAATAATGACTTTTTCATAATGATCTTGTTAATTACATGTTGAAAGTAATCGGTGAGGCAGCTAAGCCGTCAACCGTTAGTTGATTTTTAGAATGGTGCTTTCACTGCAATATATACACCGGCGACGGGAGAGAATCGGAAATACATTCCGCCGCAAACATAATATTTTTCTCTCCTGTAACGTACTTCCCTATAACCTGGAGGAAGGACGGTAATCCTAAAACCTATAGGAGGTCTTACCGCAACATAATACTGATTTCTTCTTTCATAAAATTCGCCTCTATGAACGTAATAATCCCTGTCACGATATCTTACTGGCTTATAAACCTCTTCATCTCGCCGGTATTCACGATGATCACTCCGGTCTTCATGTTTATACCAACCTTCATGACGTCCGTTATCTTTATGTCCGTCTTCATGCTTGTAATGTAGTTCGCTCTCTCCATGATCATGGTGCTCTCTATCCCCTTCACCTTGAGCATAAATATTTATTGTTACGGCAAATAGGAACGCTGATATTAATAAAAATATCCTGCTCCTTTTCATCATCTTCTTTTTCATATACATTTCCTTCTTCTAATTATTTGAAATCGTAATTATAATTATTTTATCGATTCCCATTTATTTTCAACTTAGCATCACTGTACATTTAAAGAAAATAAATATTTTCTTGCATCAATATGAATTTAATCTTTGATAAACAGAACTCTTGCAGCACATGGGATCGTAAAACTTCATCTTCTCATTTGATTTTAATTAAAGAATAAAATTATTAAAGCCGGTTAGCTTGAACCGGCTTATAAATATTTTCCGTTAAAAGTTATTTTTTTGTAAGAATTACTGTTCCGATATTATTAGTATTAGAAGGTGTTACATTTACATTTGCGATAGTTGTATCCTTATAGGAGGTATCGTTAGGTGCAATGTATACTGAATAAGTACTTGGGGATAGATATTGAAGTTTAAATCCTCCTGCGGCATCTGTTGATGTCGATACAGTGTCCGTTCCTGTAATTGCCCAAACATTTGATGATGCTGAGATTGGCGATACTGTTCCGGCAATTATTCCTGTGGTTCCCGTTGCAACAGCTCTGATGACAGGCTTTAGGATATATTTGGCATTTAATAAGGAACCTGTTTTAACTATTGAACGGTTGGCATCAAAATCTAAAGTCAATAAATAAGCAATTCCCGGCTGCACTGTTGCATCTACATTAAGTTTAATCCCGCTTTGACTTCCGCTAGGAGTTGTAAGACTAAAAGTCTGCCCGTTCGCTACAATATTACTGCCGCTGCCAATGAATAATCTTATCTGAGTATAATAACCGGCTTGTAAAGTATCTTCACCGATAACAGCATTAGCGCCGTTTACCAGCTTTAATAGATCGTAAGTTGACGGCTGATTGTTTAGAGTAACCCAGCCGGTCGTGCTGTCGCTTGTTGAAATATGTGCTTGAACACTATCAATTACAATATTCACTTCCGAATAATCTGCAGGACTATCGATCATCTGAACCTTCAGCATCCCGCTTGTTGAGGTTGGTCCAATAGGATTATCTTTTTTAGCGCACCCGTAATATATTACTGCGCCAAAAATCAACAGGGAAAATAACACAACTAATTTTTTCATATTAATACCTCTTTAATTAAAAAATATAAATAGTTTATATCGATATAAAATCTGTAAATTCTACCAATTAAATAATTCTGAATATTAGACATATCCTTTTTATTTAAGTTTCCTAACGTAGTACATACATAAACCATGCCAATGACGATAAATTGAGTTTTTCATCACATTCTATATTTTTTCTTTATTTAACGATTTCGATATGCCTGGATAATTAATTCAATTGCAGGGTACATTTTTTTGCCCGGCATTTTTTGCACACATTCAGAAATAAATGCGTAAGTAGAGGTGTCAGAAGACAGTGATTGGAGAAAAATTCCATCTCTTCTCCAATATTCCAAGATTTACATCTTTTTGTTTGTACATGTTTTAAACCATATAAAAATCTTTTTAATTTGTTTATATTTGCAACCACAATAAAAAAACTTATAATTATATTATGTTATGCAAAACGATGAATTAAATGAACGGGAAAGAAATATTCTCCGGTATATTATACAGCAATTTATTTCGACTGCCTCTCCGGTTGGTTCAAGAAACATTACGAAAAAGTACCAGCTTGGATTTTCCCCGGCAACAGTAAGGAATATTATGTCCGACCTTGAAGATTCGGGTTACATCGGACATCCGCATACCTCCGCAGGAAGAATTCCGACAGATAAAGGTTATCGATTTTATGTTGATACTTTGATGGATGTTCAAGAATTAATGAGTTCGGAAAAGGGACTTATCAATAAGGAATTGGAAATTAATCTATCCGAAACAGCCGAGCTTTTAAATATTACTTCTTCCCTCCTAAGCAGAATTACCAAACAGCTTGCTTGTGTTACTTATCCTAAGATAGACAGCGGTGTCTTGGAAAAAATTCAAATTGTTGGATTGACATCTACAAGAATACTGGTTGTTATTACTATTAAATCAGGATTTGCGCAAACTATTACACTGGAATTTTCATCCGACATAAAAAACTCTCTGTTGGAATCGGTTCAGCGACTTCTTAATGAACGGTTAAGTGGATTAACTCTTTCCAAAATCAGGAGCACTTTTAGCGAGAGATTTAAAGACGTGGAAGATGACCAGAAACATATTATTAGGGTTTTTATTGACTCTGCAGATAAAATTTTTAAGGATACTAAACAAACTGATAAACTTGTTATTACTGGCACTAAAAATATCATTAAACAACCAGAGTTTGACGATGCTCAAAAATTTCAAGGAATTATTGAGTTAATTGAAGATAAAGATTTTATTATTCATATACTTGAAAAATCCAATGAACTCCCCTATGAAAAGGTCTTTGTCTCTATCGGCAGCGAAAATAAACATCAAGATCTAAATGAGTATAGTTTTGTCAGTAAGGAATATAAACTTGGGGATATTTCAGGCACTCTCGGAATTATAGGACCGAAACGTATGGAATATTCAAAAGTGGTCGCAATTGTCGATTATATGGCAAAAATGCTTTCAGAAGTTTTAACAAATAATAATTCTAAATAAAGGAGATATTTAATATGAAAAAAGATAAAAACGATGTTAAATCAAAGCCCAATGAATCAGAGAAAGATGGACAAATGGATATTAAAATAAAAGGTGTTAAAGCAGAAGAAGAAAATCATTCCTCAGCCGGTTCCGGCAATTTGGAAGAAGTTAATAAGGAAAAAATTGAACATCTTGAAAAAGAGATTCAGGAATATAAAGAGAAATTATTGCGTAAAGCGGCGGAGTTTGAAAACTATAAGCGTAGAACCGAAAACGATCAATTGAATTTAATTAAGTATGCTGCCGAAACTTTTATCATAAAACTACTTCCCACGGTTGATGATTTGGAACGCTCTCTTAAACATATTGAAAATGCCAAAGACATTAACGCAATCAAAGACGGAATAAAATTAGTTTATGATAAATTATTGAAAGTTCTCGATGACCAGGGTGTTAAGAAAATTGACTCTGTAGGAAAACCATTTGATGTACATTTCCACGAAGCTCTGCTACAAAGGAAAGAAGAAAACATACCCCCCCATACTGTTCTTGACGAGGTTGAAAAAGGCTATATGTATAAGGATAGAGTTATTCGTCATACAAAAGTTATCGTCAGCGATGATTCTTCGGGTGCGTCTGATTCTGACAACAATCCTGCAGTTAATAATTCAAATATAGAGGATAAATAAATTCTATGGCTAAACGTGATTACTATGAGATACTTGGAGTTGACCGTAATGCAACTAAGGATGATTTGAAAAAAGCTTATCGGAAAATGGCGATGCAATTTCATCCCGATAGAAATCCCGATAATAAAGAAGCTGAAGAAAAATTTAAGGAAGCAGCCGAAGCTTATGAAATATTAAATGATGACGATAAAAAAGCCCGTTACGATAGATTCGGCCATGAAGGTGTTAGAGGCAGCGGATTTGGTTCTCAAGGCTTTTCCGATGTCAATGATATATTTTCTCATTTCTCCGATATTTTCGGCGGTGCATCTATTTTTGACGATTTCTTTGGTGGCAACACGCAGCGCGGAAGAGGGAAAAGACATAGCGCCGGCACTCCCGGTTCTGATTTAAAGGTTACTCTTAAGTTGACTCTCGAAGAAATCGCTTTAGGTGTAAATAAAAAAATCAAAATTAAAAAACAGGTCGTATGCAGTAAATGTAGTGGTTCCGGTGCCGAATCAGGTACTTCTACTAAAACTTGTCCCGTCTGTCACGGCAGCGGTGAGGTTAGATCTGTTTCCAGATCAGTATTCGGGCAGTTCGTAAATATATCTGCCTGCAGTAACTGCGGCGGTGAAGGGAGTGTTGTTGATATTCCTTGTAAAAAATGTATGGGCGACGGAAAGGTAATTGAAGAGGTTGCGGTTTCGATAAATGTTCCCGCAGGCGTTCACGAAGGAAGCTATATGACTATGCGAGGCGAAGGGAATGCAGGCAAACGCGGAGGACAGCCGGGTGATATAATCGTCGTATTTCAAGAACAACCGCATGAATATTTTACACGTGACGGAGACGATATTATTTATGATTTATTTATCAGCTACCCTAATGCAGTACTTGGTCTGGAAGTAGAAGTTCCTACCTTGATTGGTAAAGCAAGACTAAAAATTGACGCGGGGACACAGCACGGAAAATTTCTTAAAATGAGGGACAAAGGGATTAGACATCTTAATCACTCCGGTTCCGGTGATCAACTCGTAAGAGTAAATATTGAAATACCAAAGAAATTAAACTCAAGAGAAAAAGAGCTGTTAAAAGAATTAGCGGAGCAGCCCAATTTCAAAAAAGCTTCTAACGCAGACGAAAATAATTTTTTCAAGAAATTCTCTTTTTAGAAGTATCTTCAGCTTGCTGAACTTAGTTTTGGTTCTTATATTCTCTTTAAGTAAATATTTTTTTTTGATTTTGAAGAGAAACAATGTTCAAGAAATTTTCTGAAAAAGTCGGATTTACTCAAACGGAGATAAAAGTTATCTTTTTCTTACTGATCATATTGCTAATAGGCGGAGTAGCAAAGACAGTTACTCAATCTAAAGAGAATTTTGACTATAAAAATTTTTCTTATACAAAGGATGACAGCTTATTCATATCAGAATCTCCGGGAAATAAAAGCATCAAAGCATTTGAAACATCTGATTCATTAAATAGAAGTAATGTTTTGGATTTCAAAAATCAGAGTTTTTTCAATGCAGAAAGAAAAGCCATTCCAAAAGAGAAAAGTGTAAATTTAAACAAATCCGGGGTTGAGGAGCTAACGAAGATACCTGGAATAGGTAAAATAATTGCTAAAAATATTATTGAACTACGGAATCAAAGAGGAAAATTTTTAAACTTAGAAGAACTTCTCGATGTAAAAAGAATCGGTGATAAAAAGTTCAATAAAATTAAAAGGTATATTTATATTGAATAATTTTGAAAATCAAACGGGACAGCCTACCGGACAGATTGGATTGGCAATAACAAATTCCAAGCTTCAACTCGTAGAAATAGCCTTCAAGGATGATCAATTTATACTTGAAAATATTGACGAGGTTTACTTTGATGAAGTGATTAATTTTGAAAAGTGTAAAGAGACGAAAATAACGGCATTGCTCCAGAGTGCATTTAATGAACTTATAATTCGGAAACCATTAAACAGCACATCTGTTTCCTTCACGCTTCCGTTTGAATTATTTTATATAACGCAAACTCCATATGAAAATTCTCTCCTTCATCAAGATTTAATAACCGAATTTAAATGGGAATTTTCTATCCTTTTTCCATTTGCGAACACAAAAGATTTTGTTATACAATATTTTGAAGTGGAGAAGAACAATATTGTTAATTTTAATTCAGTAATTGCTATTGCCATCTCGCGGAAATATTTACAAATAATTAATAATTTTTGCTCCGATAACAATCTCCGGTTAAAATTTATCGACAATCTTCACCTAGCTTCTGATCGCGCTCTATCATTAAGCAATGCGCTTGCAGCAAAAGGTTTGACTTTAAGTGTTTATTTAAGCAACAAAACTCTTTCAATAATTTTTTTATTATTTGGGAAACCGGTATATTTCAAGGTAATCACACATAAAAATGCAAGCGATCTTCCGGCTACGCTAATCGATGAGATAAGCAATAATGAATCCATTTCGTTAAACAAGAACGCAATAAATGCTGCATTTATAACCGGAGAAGAGATTACCAAGTCAATGGCTGAAACTCTCAGCAGTTTGTTAGACGTTGAATTTATATACTTTAATCCCTTTGAAAATATATCTCCAAATCCGAAGCTATTTGAGAATAAAAACTATTCCGAAAAGTACAATTCATTTTCAGCAGCAGCTGGGATTGCTTACAGGATCGGATAAACGTAAATATTCAAAATACTAAATCAGTAGAATTTTGTTTAAGGGTTTCTATATGCGGATGAGAATTATTTCAGGGGAATTTAAGGGAAGGTTGATCAATGTACCGCAATCAAAACTTATCCGACCGACAACTGATCGTGTTAGAGAAACTCTTTTCAATTTATTAAACAACATAATAAATTTCGAAGGAATAAAAGTTTTAGATATATACGCCGGCTCGGGTTCACTTGGGCTTGAATGCCTAAGCAGAGGTGCCGGCTCAGTAGATTTTGTCGAAAAGAATTTCGTCATTTACAAAAATCTTGAAGAGAATATAAAAGCTCTACAAGTTGAGGATTCATCTAGTATTTTTAAGACAGAGGCTGTTACTTTTTCCTCTGCAAATAGGGGATTACAATATGATTTGATTCTTGCCGATCCGCCATTTTTTAAAGACGATATTTATACCGTAATAAAAAATATATTGGTTAACAAATTTTTAGCTACCGAAGGAATTATAATAATTGAAAGATCGAAACAAACAAAAGAAGAAGATATTTTAAATTTCGGCATTGAACCTTTTAAGATAATCGGGGATACTTGTTTATATAAAATTAATAAGTTGCAATAACTTTGTCTTTAAACTATTTTTCGTTAAGTATTCGTAAGTTCATTAAAATTATGGATTAAGATTATGAGAAAAGTATTATACCCCGGGACATTTGATCCGGTAACGAACGGGCACATTGACATAATCCTTCGAGCAAAAGAATTGTTCGATGCGGTTGTAGTTACTGTCGCTATTAATCCAGGTAAATTGCCTTTATTTACGGTAATGGAACGAGTTCAGATGTTGCAGAAGAGCTTGAAGGGTTATAAAAATATTTCTGTTGATTCTTTTGATGGATTGGTTGTAGATCACGCTCATGAAGTAGGGGCAGTCGGCATAATAAGAGGACTTCGAGCAGTCAGCGATTTTGAATATGAATTTCAAATGGCATTAATGAACAAAAAGTTAGCAAGTGACATTAATACTGTATTTTTAATGCCTCACGAGAAATATACATATTTAAATTCCTCCATAATTAGGAATTTAGCAAGCCTTCACAGCGACATAAGCGAATTCGTCCCACCAATTGTTGTTAAGGCGCTTAAAAACAAATTTAGCCAAAAAACAAACCACTGATTTATATCATATCAACTTTAGATAATATTTTTTAAGTTTATATAGTTTTAAACTCATAAAACTATTCCGATAGTGGATTGAACTCTATTACTTTCTAAAATAATTACAAAATAAATTTATATAGGCAATGAAATGAAATTTTTATTATGGGTAGCAGGAGTTGTTGTAGTAACAATAATTGGTGCAGTCATTTTTATTTATTCAGGTATTTATAATATAAGCGCTACAATTCCGCATAACGGTTTGACACATTGGATAATGAGCACAACTATGGATAATTCAGTAAAGCATCATGCGAAAAATATTGTAGTTCCCGATCTTTCGGATTCATCAAAAATAGAAATGGGATTTGTTCGTTACAGAGCAGTGTGTGCGAATTGTCATGGTGCTCCCGGTGTATCTCAAGAAGAATTAGCAGCTGGACTTTATCCAAAACCACCTAAGCTTGTTAGGACTATTCACGAATGGACACCCGCAGAACTTTTTTGGATTACCAAATACGGGGTTAAGATGACGGGGATGCCTGCTTGGGGACCAACACATTCCGACGATAAAATTTGGTACATAGTTGCATTCATGGAAAAGATGCAGAAAATGACTCCCGAACAATATAAAAATTTTAGTGAAGAATTTAAGAACGAGAAAGACTAAAAGCCAATAAATATAAATTATTAAATTATTTCGCCGATTCCCGAATAAAATTTCATCCGGATAAGTATTTTATTCAATCATTAATTTTTATTAATCTCAAATCACTTCATAATAGTTTTTGAATTATTAATTTTGTTTCCAAATTTTTCCAGTTATTGGGTACTACAAATTATAATTGTTGTTTGTAATATCAGAATTACATAGTGATATTTTTTAATCAAATAAGAGGTAAAGTAAGTTGAGCAATTATTCCGAATTAATTTCTGCTGTTGAAGAAAGCAAAACGATGGCGATATCATCGTTAGTAAAAAAATTAAAGAGCGAAGGCAAAAATGTTTTAAGTTTTAGCGCCGGCGAGCCAGATTTCCCTACTCCGGATTATATTAAAAATGCTGCGATAAAAGCTATTAACGAAAATTTTACAAAATACACTGCAAACGAAGGTTATCCTCAATTAATAAATGCAATTGTGGAAAAGTTTTCAAAAGAAAACAATCTGAATTTCAAATCAGAAAATATTCTTGTTTCTGCAGGAGCAAAGCATTCGATATACAATTTAATGATGGCATTATGCAACCCCGGTGATGAAGTTATTTTCCAAGCACCTTATTGGGTTAGCTATCCGGAAATGGTAAAGCTTGCTCAAGGGAAATCTGTTATCATCGACGCCGGAGTAGAGCAAGATTACAAAATAACTCCTGAACAACTAGAAAAAGCAATCACTAAAAGAACTAAAATTTTCCTATTTAATACACCTTCTAATCCAACCGGTGCAGTATACAACAAAAAAGAAATA
>JAJYCM010000062.1 GCA_021778375.1 Bacteroidota bacterium | reverse complement strand
ATCCAGCTTAAGCCAGCTTGAGCTCCTTCAAGAATTAAAAATTCAAACAACAGTTGATCATTGTGAACCGGGACACCCCATTCTTCGTCATGATATTTTATATAAAGTGGGTCGCTTGTAGCCCAATTACATCGCGTAATATTTTGCATTTCATTTTCATAGTTAATATTTATTGACTGTAAAATTAGTAATTCTTTTTGTGTTAATAAATCATATCCGGAAAATTCTTACTTTCTTTATTGAAAGTGAAAATGGGGATTTATTTTGATCTGCACAAATCATATCCATAATATTTATCTTTGGATAGATGAATAACATGAAAGAAATTATATGAAAATTTTGGACTTCAAAGTAAAACAAGATTCAAAGGTTGATTTGTCAAAAATTGATACATCAAATTCAAGCGGAATAAAATCTAAAGGAGAAGCCAAGAAACTTCTAAAGAAAAATGTCGAAAAGATGATTGAGCTTCAGGATAAACTTTACTCTGAAGATAGATACTCAATGCTATTGATTTTCCAGGCGTTGGATGCAGCGGGGAAAGATGGAACTATAAAACACGTAATGAGTGGTCTTAACCCACAAGGCACTCAAGTTACCAGTTTCAAACAACCTTCTGCTGAAGAATTAGATCATCATTATTTCTGGAGAGTAAATAATGCTTTGCCGGAACGAGGACGAATTGGAATTTTTAATCGTTCATACTACGAGGAAGTATTAGTAGTTCGAGTTCATAATCTTCTGGCAAAAGAGAAAATACCAGCTGAGCTTATTAGTGATAATATTTGGCAAATTCGTTTCAGGGAGATAAATGACTTTGAGAAAAATCTTTATGAGAACGGAACGATAATTCTAAAGTTCTTTCTTCATCTTTCAAAGGATGAGCAAAAACGCCGTTTCCTTGAAAGGATTAACACCCCCTCTAAAAAATGGAAGTTCTCTGAAACTGATTTAAAAGAAAGGGGCTTTTGGAACGACTACCAAAAATATTTTGCTGAAGCTATTTCAGCAACAAGCAAGAAACATGCTCCATGGTTTATAATCCCTGCGGATGTAAAATGGTTTGCACGTCTTTCAGTTTCTTCAATTATAATCGATACTATGGAAAAGTTAAATCTTCAATATCCAAAGTTGAACAAGCAACAACTGGAAGAATTAAAAATATACAAAGAGAAATTGGAAAAAGAATGACATTATGATTCTTTTACCTCTGAAAATTGCTGGCTAAATCATTCATCAGTTATTTTCTTTTTCTGCAAATCTTTTCCAGATAAAATAGACCGGTATTCCTAAAAGAACGATCATCATTCCTGGCCATGAATACATAGGCTTAAAAATTAATAGATCAATTGAAATTGCTGAGGCTGCTAAAATATAAAGAGCTGGAACTACCGGGTAACCCCAGGCTTTATATGGACGCTCGGCATCAGGTTGTTTTTTCCTCAAGAGGAAAATTCCCACAATTGTTAGAATATAAAAAATCAAGACAGCAAATATTACATAATCAAGCAAATCGCCATACGTCCCCGAAAGACATAGAAGAGATGCCCAGACAGCCTGTACAATAAGCGCAACACCCGGTACTGAATTTTTGTTTACTGTTCCAATTTTCTTAAAGAATAAATTATCTTTTGCCATAGCGTAATAAACGCGTGCCCCTGCAAGTATTAAACCGTTGTTACAGCCAAAAGTAGAAATCATAATTAGGACAGCCATAATTACTACTGCAGGTGCTCCAAATATCATTGAAGATGCTGCTGTTGCAACTCTATCGCTTAAGGCAAATTGAATTCCTCTGCCAACTACATTTGCTCCTTCAGGAGTTCCTTTCAATGGGAGAACTAAAATATAAGCCACATTAGCGCCGATATAAAGAAGGGTTACGATTGCAGTCCCAAGAAACAAACTTAACGGAATATTTCTTTTAGGGTTTTTAACTTCTGCTGCGGTAAAGGTGATATTATTCCAAGCATCGCTTGAAAATAAAGAACCAACCATCGCTACTCCAATTGCTGCCAGGAGCATTGAACCCGATAGAGAATCAATAGAAATTATTTTTCCGTTAGAAACATGAGTCCAGCTTGCGTTCCAGAAATTTGAGAAGTTGGCTCCTATAGCAGCGGCATTTTTCCCGATAAAAATGGCAAGAAGTATTAAACCGAACAAAGCAACGACTTTTGAAAAGGTAAAGATATTTTGGACAATTTTCGCGGTACGTACTCCGCGCATATTAGAAGATGTAAGAACAACTACACTTAAGATAGCAAGTATTTGTGCAGCCGATATTTTTAATCCTAATAATGAGAACAAAATATTATTTTCGCTGAACCATGGGATTAGGACAGCAGTGTACTTTGCAAATGCAACAGCCACTGCGGCAATAGTTCCGGTTTGGATTACAAGGAAAAGAGTCCAGCCGTATAAAAATCCGACCAAGGGATTATATGCTTCGCGAAGATAAACATATTGCCCGCCGGCGTGAGGAAGCATTCCTGCAAGTTCGCCATAACTTAAAGCAGCAGTAATTGTAATTGCTCCTGTAATTAACCATACAAGAAGCAGATAGCCCGGTGACCCAACAGTCCTAGCAATATCGGCGCTTACGATAAAAATTCCAGAGCCGATCATCGATCCAATTACAATCATGGTAGAATCAAGTAAACTAAGTTCTCTTTTAAAATTCTTTGTTTCTGTAAAAGTTGTATCCGGTTTATCCATACTAACCTTTCGTCAAAAATTAAAATGATTTATTAATTTCAACATACAAATTATTTGTCAAATACAGTGTTAAATTAAACTGGCGAGAATATTTATGATTAGTGCAAGGATCGCTGTGTTAAAAGCAAAAGAAAGAACACCATGCAATAAAACCAAGCGCCTCATTCTTTTTGAAGTTACTTGAACATCAGAGACTTGGCAGGTCATGCCTACGACAAAGGAGAAGTAAGAAAAGTCCATATAATCCGGTTCCCTTTCCCCGGGGAAATCCAATCCGCCGTCATTGTCTTTATTGTCAAAAGTGATTTTATCACCATAATAAATATGGGCATATCGAAGTGCAAACAGTGTATGAATTAAAAACCAGGAACAAATTACAGAAGCAATAGCGAGAGAAATGTGAAACGTTAGTTCATTAGCCGGAAGATCTTTGCTTGAGCCGAGGACAAAGCCGACGGCGAAAAGACTGATACAAGCCGCAATTATAACTAAAGAAAAAATTGTAGTACGGCTTGAATCCTGCTTCATTGCGGTTAGCCTAATTTGATGTATTTCTGTAGTAGATATTGAAATCCAGCTTAAGATCAAAGTAATAACGGCAAAAACATCCCAACATAATGTGATCAGGTTTGGAATAGACAGAAGTCTTTGAAATATAAATAAGAATAGAAGTGATATCAATAATGCAATGGCCGACCGATGATGGGAGTCTAATTTACTAATTTTATTAAATGACAGCATTTTTTTAATCAGTTGACAGAAAGATTATAAAAATAATTTCCTCATGTAATATAGGTAAAGAATAATATTTTAGAGAAGATATTACTCAAAAAAAATCCCCGGATTAAATAAATAACCGGGGATTGAAAAGCAGGAAATTACCAGCGTCTACCGCCGCCACCGCTGCCGCCTCTGTTTCCGCCGCCGCTGCTACTGCCGCCACGACGATTATTTCCGCCGCCGCCGCTGCCGCCGCGTCTATCGCCGGTACGAGGTCTAGCTTCATTAACGGTAATTTTTTTACCTTTAAGATCTTTTGTGTTAAGTTCATCCATAGCTTTTTGAGCTTCCGAAAGACCTGGCATTTCTACAAATCCAAATCCTTTCGATTCCTGGCTAAACATATCTCTAATAACTTTAGCGCTTTTTACTTGTCCGTAATTTGCGAAAAGTTCTTTCAAATCATCATCGGAAACATCCCGAGATAAATTGCCTACAAAAATGTTCATGTTGACTCCTAAAAAATAATTTGTTAATAAGTTATAAGAATTAGCAAGCATTGAAAAAAAGGAGAAACAATCTTACTGAACAAATTTGGTAAACATAAGGGATGTTTAATTGCTTTTTATCCTGGATTCTAATTCTTTGGATACAATTTAAGTTAAATAATTCAATCTTACAAATAAAATTAAAGGGACTTAAAACACGACTAAACGTTCTGAGTGAGAGCAGGTATATTGCCCTGAGTTTTATTGCGCGCTAAAGATTTTATAACAGCAGAGAGTGTTGTCGAACTCTTTTCTTCCGTCTTGGAAGAAGATAGAGGTTTCAGAACTGACTAAAAAGAGATTTCTTCCCGCAAACCCCGCAAACGGGGCAGACGCGGTATTAAGAACCAGTTCACTTGATATATTTGACTTAGATTTTAATGCCCGTGGCATAGTAGTGATTGACAAAATTGACACTTTTTTTAAAGATTTATACAAAATTTATAGGCTTGGTAGAGGCCTACGGGATTGGAGGAGAAATTAAGGGAAAAACAAGAAGAAAAAGGTTGCAGTTGTGACAAAATTGGCAGACATCAGAAGTGCTAAAAACTAGACACAAAAAGTAATTTTGAATCCTTTATGATTGTGCCAGACGACACATCCATACTATTTAGTATTATCTTCAGATGAGCAGCGTTGGAATAATGGAAAAGATTAGTAAATCCCATGGCCCCGCTATCTCAATTTTGGCAGACAGCAAAACTCTAATGACAAAACGAATGAGTGAGACTTTATTAGCTTAATGGGACGAACTATCTCCACTCTTTCTTGAAACGGAGGGGAGAAAATATTCTTTCATCGTTCGTTTTGGAATCCAGGCTGGGGAAATTCCCTCTTTTACATTATATCCTTGGCAGCAAAAATATAGAATTGTTGGTAATAATTTGCCCCGATCGTCAACATCTGCATTTCCATGTTAAATTTATTTGGGTAATCTTGTTCAATGTTAATTTCATTAGGAATAAATAGCTGACCTGTTTTAATTTCGATAATGCCACCTTCTCAATTAAAATATCCTGCAACAAAAATTAAAGGAGCATTCCTATTTATCGTAATTTCATTTGAAGCATAACTACCTTGAGAATCCATATAATATAATGCTAGAGGGGTTGAGGATGAGAAGTGTACCGGCGGCACGACTAGAGCATTTAAATATTGCTTTTGACCGCCAACCAGAAGACCGAGCATGGGATTAACAATAGGGATCGTAATTATAGTTCCTATAATTGTCCAAAATACTACTTCACCCAAAATTCATTTCCAAAGGATTAATCAAAAAATAATTTTGTAATTTTCACTTGAAGATAAAAATCAATCTGACAATATTAAATACACTAACTTTTCCATCACAATGAAATAAAAATCACAGCCGGATATAAAATTATGTTTGTAAGAAAAAATCTTCTGCCGTTAATACTTTTTGTCATATTTCCCTTACAGATTTTTGCACAAAACTATTCACTAATCCCCTTTCGGGATAATGACAAATGGGGGTTTTGCGATAAGTACAAAAAAATTATAATTCAGCCAAAATACGACAGCGTTAATACTTTTTCGGGTGACTTTGCACGCGTTATTCTAAACGGAAAAACAGGTATTATAAATTCAAATGGAAAAGAAATTGTAAAAATTAAGTATGATCGCATTTTTGATTTTTCAGAAGGACGGGCAAAGGTTTCTGCCGGCGTTAAATCGGGTTTTATAACTACTGAGGGTAAAGAAATTATTCCGTTAATATTTGACGATGCCTATTCCTTTAGCGAAGGATTGGCTGCCGTTGAAATCGGGAATAAATGGGGTTTTATTGACAGACAAGGAAAAGTGATTATCCCAGTAAAATATGATTTTGTTTACGGCTTTAAGCATGGTTTAGCCGGAGCTAAAATAAACGGTAAAGGAGGGTTCTTAAACTTAAAAGGAGAAGCAGTAGTACCTTTTATGTTTGACGAAATACCTTTCTACTATAAAGAAGTTTTTAGAGATGGATTATCTGCAGTTCGTCAAAACGAAAAATTCGGATTCATAAACTCAAAGGGTGACTTGGTTATTCCGATGAAATTTGATGCTGTTAATTCTTTCAGAGAGGGTTATGCAAGTGTCAAAATGAGCTTTAGAAAAAAATGGGGTTACATCAATAAAATGGGAGAACCTATTACTCAATTTATTTTTGATAAAGTATACTTCTTTCATGAAGGACTTGCAGGTGTCGTGATAAAAGATTCTACCGGTTTTATTAATACTAAGGGAGAAATTGTAATTCCGGTTAAATATCAGGATGCTAATTCTTTTAGTGAAGGCTTAGCAAGAGTAAAATTTAATAACAAATATGGGTTTATTAATAAAGCCGGAGGCGATGTAATCCCTATTGAATATGAGGGAGGGGGAAATTTTTCCGAAGGACTTGCCGCAGTGAAAAAAAATGGGCTATGGGGATATGTTAATAAAATTGGGGAAATAATAATTCCAATAAAATATAATTCGGCTACAGAATTTGAAAACGGACTAGCCCTTGTAATTGATAATGGAAAATTTGGTTACATAAATCCTTCCGGTGTTGAATATTGGAAAAACTAATGTGTGCTATTTTACAAAAATTAATTACTGCGTAACTTTTTTGTAAGCTCTAACGTAATCAATAACCAATTGCTGAGGAAAAGCAGTCGGATCAACGCCGTATAAACCACCCCAATTTCCACCCACAGCAAGATTAAGCACGAAATGGAAGTCCTTATCAAATGGCCAGGATTGATAACCGGTATGATTATTTATATATGTAAAATATTTTGTAGAATCTACATAAATATTGATAGTATCCTTAGACCATTCCATAGCATAGACATGAAATGCAGCAGTAGCATCATTCACCCGTAAAGTCGAAGTAGCATTAGAATTATCACAATGGATTGATGCGTGAATTACCTCGGGATCATAACCGACATGTTCCATAATATCAATTTCACCGTTATCAGGCCAGCCTCCGTTTCCATAAGTCCATTGCGTAGGGAGCATCCAGATAGCAGGCCAGGTGCCTCTTCCGAAAGGAATTTTGGCTTTGACCTCAAAACGTCCGTAAGTCCAATTGCCGGTACCGGTAGAAACCAGACGTGCGGATGTATAATTACTACCATTATAACTTTCGGAATCAGCTTCTATAATTAATACACTATCTGCAACACGCGCGTTTTGAAGCCTGTTTCTGGTATAATATTCAAGTTCTTTATTTCCCCAACCGTTATTTCCCACATCATAAGTCCACTTCGTTGAATCGGGATGGCCATTGTAGTTAAACTCATCAGACCAGACCAACTGCCAGCCGTTTTTATTCTGCGGAGGCGGATTAGTTGAAGAATTATTTTCAATAGGATTGGATTTGTTACATCCGCCGGATAAGATTGTAAAAGTAATAATTGTAATTAGAAATATATTTTTCAACATCCTTTTAAACTCGCTACAAATCTTTTAAGAATTTTTTCACTGTAATAATAATATTAGCAACAGCAATAATCACCATTGACGGTATTAAATTTATTCCTTTAGGCTTATGCTTTTTTAATTAAAATTTGTTGCTTTATAAACCAAAATTTTTAAGTAATTCATTTTTCGCAAAATTTACGATTTAATAACCACGTCCTTCAGGAGGTGGACTAAACAAGATGATAAATTACTTCTTTAGCCACATAAACAGCAAATATGGGGCTAAAGCCCATGTTTTGTTTGGATAACCCACCCTACCCCGGAATGAATGCCGGGGCAATACAAAAACACTATGTTTTAGAAACAACTTAATAATAATTGGAATAATTATTTATTACATTTGAATCTTCACAGCCTATAGATGCTGAGGTTATAATATTTTATTTCATCAAGAGCATCTTCTTTGTCGAGACAAAATTATTCGTTATTAACTGATAGAAATATATTCCGCTCGAAATATTACTAGCGTTAAAAGATACATTATAATTTCCCGTTGGTTTAACCTCTCCGTCGATTAAAGTCGATACTAATCTTCCTAAAGCGTCATATACTTTCAAAGTGACCGTACTTCTTTGAGGTACTGAAAAACTTATTACGGTACTTGGATTAAAAGGATTCGGATAGTTCTGATTCAACGCATAGTTTTGCGGCACTGGCTGTGCATCGGTTGTTTTCTTCATAGTCTTTAGCATTTCATTAACAGACCTAATCCAAATTTCCCCGTTCCAAGAACCTGCAAAAACAGAACTTCCTATGTTTGCGAAGCAATAAATGAACGGTTCCGTTAATCCTGAGTCAACCGGTGTCCATGATGCACCGTTATCAACCGACAGAAAGATTCCCTCGCCTGAGGTTCCGACAAGAATCTTGGGATCAATTACTTCAAATGAACGAATAAAAGATGTGGTCATTCCCGAATCGGAGGATACCCAGTCTAATCCATTATCTGTTGAAGTAAAAATGCCGGCATCATTTCCCATATAAAGTGTTGTCCCCTTTACTGCAAATTGATAAATGTTAAGGTTTGTTAATCCGCTATTAAGTTGTATCCAGGAATTCCCGTTATCATTTGAGAAGAATACACCATCACCCCAAGTACCTGCATATAGATAATTTCCATTGACAAGAAGTGTACGGACATACAAGTTTGTTAAACCAGTATTTGTAGCACTCCAAGTCACACCATTATCGGAAGAAACAAAGATTCCCCCTCCCCATGTTGAAACAAAAATATCTGTCCCCTTAAAGACGATTGAATATATATTATTATTTGTTAAACCTTTAGCTTGAGTCCAGCTTTTCCCGTTATTGGAAGACATGTATAATCCTCCCCATGTGCCTCCGTAAGTACCGCTGCCGTATGTTCCCATCATAATCATTGAATCATTAACTGCTATTGCATTTATATCTGAGGTGGTTAGTCCTGAATCAATATATGCCCATGTTGAACCGCTGTCGGTCGAATAATAAAGATTTCCACCCAATGTTCCAGCATAAAGATTTGAACCGTTTACTGCCATTACTGTTACCTTACCGGGTAATGCCCCGTGACCATAAGGAGGATTTGGCAACACTGTATTTGTCCATTGCCCAAATATTTGGTTTGGACTGAATGTCAATATGCTTAATAGAATAAAAAGTAAAAATTTCTTTTCCATATTTATAACCTTATTTTTTTTACGAATAAACCTTTAATTACATATTCACTAAAACATCACATGAAATTATCTTTAAAATAATTTGCCGAAGGAACACCAAGACCTATTCCTAGAAATTCAAATTTATCTTGAGCTAATTTATACTTTTTGTTTTAAGTTCATAAGCAATCATTTTCTACTATAGATTATTATTTTATTGTTATTTATTAAAATATTTCCAAAGCATAATATCATTAAAATGCAACACCAATAGTAAACTTTTGGATATTATTCAATCTGCCAAAATCCTGGTATGCATAGTCTAACCTAACGGCGACGTTACCCAACAATATTTGTTTCAATCCAAAACCTAGCGTAAAGGATTCCTCCGAGTCCATTAAGAACAATGATTTATATCCGCCCCGGATAGCAATAATATCGTCATAGACATATTCACCTCCGACATTTATACTTTCATAATTATCACTCGGATGCAAAGCATCAATAGCAATAGTAATCTTATTCTTTTCAGTTGATAATGGGCTGTAAGCAATGCCTACCCTAAAATTTAACGGAAGCGACCAATAATCTGTACTTAAATTTGCCGGAATCCGGTTATTTATTCCTGTAGTTGTCGGATCTTGGACATAAGTAACCAGAGTTGAATTACCCTGAAGCTGCATTTTTGTACCAAAGTTAGAAATCGACATACCAAGCATTATCCCGTCAAAAGGAGTCTTGTATTGTACACCAAGGTCCATCGCAAAGCCGATAGCGCTTGTCTGCCAAATAGACTGATAAACTATTTTAGGATTAAAACCTATTGCAAAATTATCAGTTAAGTTAATTGCATATCCTAAGCTAAATGCTATATCAGAGGCATTAAACAACTGTCCTGTACCGTTTGGCTGATCTACGGTTGTTACCTTCATGTCTCCGTAAGAAGATGATATAAAACTAAAGCCAACCGTTCCCATTCCGCCAAGATTATAAGATGCTGCAAGATAATTATAAGCTACATCGGCTATCCAGTTTGTATGGTCGAACATAATTCCGGTGCCGTCTATCTTTGCCAGACCTGCAGGATTCCAGTAAAACGCACTTTGATCATCGGCTATAGCTACGAAGGCGCTTCCCATAGCTGTTGCTTTTGCTCCTTCGCTTATTGATAGAAACGTAGCTGCCGTTGTTCCTCTTTTTGAAACATTCGATACAAAATCACTCTGGCAAAATGTCATTGACGTGGTTATGAATAATGCCGAAAAAATAACTAATATTCTAATTTTCATCTTCATCTCCGCTATTTAATTACCGCAAATTTGCCAATGTATTCACCTATTCCCGGGGCATCTACATGAAACACATAGACACCGTAAGCTATATCCATTCCATCGTCAGTTACCAAATTCCAGGTAATGGCGCCGCCGCTGTTTAGGTTAGAACCATCTTTATATAATGTCTTTACTAGAGCTCCGGACATAGTATATATCTTTATAGTACATTTTGCAGGTAGATTTATAAAATCAATCATCCTATCTCCGCGACCGGTAGCAAAAAGTGTTCTTGGCTCCCAGGTGGCCGCTGCTATATAAGGATTCGGTACTACTGAAATTTTTGATAAATCCTTATTTGCCTGTGAAACATTTACAGCTGCCGATTTAGTTGTAAATGAGAAATAGTCTCCGCTTTCAAAAGGCTTCAAAGTATAAATACGAAACTTATCTCCAGCCTGTGGAAATACAGGAGTCAGACCGGGATTTTGAGGTGGCTGATACAGTACTCTCCAAGTGTATTTGGTTTGAGTCCCTATTTTCTGAGTAAAGATTATAAAATCACCCAGTGTCAGTGTCTTTGAATGATCATTATCCAAAACTTCAGCGCTTACTGGATTGCCGGTTGAAAGATCCGTTACTGTAAAGTCGACCGGTATCTTTGTCTGTTTTGTTGTATCTACATTATGATCAAAGAAATCCATTTCATAGTCGGTTGGCCATTTAAAGTCTAAATTAGGTGATGTCATATCGGGCACTACACTCATATTCAGATTACTTTTACCTACATACCATCCAGTCAATGAATCGTTTATTGCTACAGTCGTATCATTGCTGAATGAAAATACCATTCCGTCAAACGGCGGGCTAAAAATGGTAGGTCCAAATACTGTTGCGTCAACATTATTTTGCAGAGAGTCCGCAGTGCCGTTATAATTTCTTACTACACTATAAGAAGATGTACGATAATTCGGGAAAGTTCCTTGAGAATTAAATTTAATGATATACTGCGCGCCATTATTTACTGTTTCCGGGTTTAATACCTGCGCGCTTATAGAACCCGTACCAACACCCTGAGTAACCTTGCTTATATCTCCCACAATTTGAGGAGGGACATAACCCGCTACCGGTGCATTC
>JAJYCM010000061.1 GCA_021778375.1 Bacteroidota bacterium | reverse complement strand
CAGGTTATCTTTAATATTTTTGACCAGAAACCAGTAGAAAAACTTTTCCCATTCTGTCTTGAAAATAAAATCAGTATTCTTGCAAGAGTTCCTTTTGATGAAGGTGCATTAACCGGAAATATTGATCCGGCTACAGAATTTCCGGTAGGAGATTTTCGCAACAGTTATTTCAGAGACAAGCGTAAAGTTGACGTAAAGCTACGGGTTGATAAAATATGGAGTGATGTAAAATCAGAAACATCATCAATGGCTGAAGCAGCGTTAAGATATATTATCAGCTTTGACGCAGTAACATCAGTAATACCCGGAATGAGGAAGGGAAAAAACCTATTAGCTAATTTAAAGAGCGTTGAAAGGGGACCGCTTTCTCAGGAACTCTTGGAACAGTTAAAGGTACACCGATGGGATAAGAATTTCTATATATAATTTTAACAACCTTCAGCAATCGTTTGAAAAAAACAATTACAATATTCGGCAGTTCGTTACCTAAAGAGGGAGACAAAGAATTTGACTATGCCCATCAACTCGGAAGTCTTCTCGCAAAAAATAATTTTAATATATGTACCGGCGGCTACCGGGGCATTATGCACGCTGCATCTAAAGGCGCTAAAGAAAACGGTGCGGAAGTAACCGGAATAACTGTTGATTTATGGGGTTCTATTCCAAGCGAATTCCTTACAAAAGAAATAAAGTGCGAAAATCTTTTTGAAAGGATAACCAAATTAATTGAAACGGGTGATGGTTATATTATTCTCCAAGGCGGAACAGGAACTCTTTTAGAATTAGCTGTTGTTTGGGAGTTGATGAATAAAAATTTGATACAGAAAAAGCCTGCGGCATGTCATTCATCAATGTGGGGTGATATTATAGCGATTATGGATAAGCAGATTGAATATGAAAATAGATCTACAGGTTTAATCAAATGCTTTGACAACGTCGAAGAGATTGTAGATTACTTTAGATGTAATTTAGATTGACATTTTTATTTCTACTTTGATTTCATCAATTCGATAACGGCGCGATAGGCGGAGTTGACGTCCAATTCCTTTATACATTTATATTTAACATCTGTTCTTGTGCAAATAAGCGGTCTCGGCGAATAAAAAAAGCAGGGTGAGCATCCAAGATTCAAAGAAACTATTTTATAATTTGTTTTCCATGGATGTATATAATTTACATTTGTAGGTCCAATTAGTGCAACAACATTTCTCTCGAGCGCCGAAGCAATGTGCATCATACTGGAATCATTAGAAACAAAAACATTACAGCGTTTAATTAAACCCAAGCTTTGAGGTAAAGATGCTGTTTTAATTTCATACACAGAAGGAGGTCCGATCATCTTTTTTATCGATGATTTCAATTCATCTTCTTCAGGACCACCAAAAATAAAAATTGAGGCACCCATTTCATTTATCAATCGCTTGCCAAGCTCTGCAAATTTTTCGGGTTCCCAGCGGCGGTTAATATGATTTTTCAATGTCGCAGAACCAGGATGAAAACCTATCACGAAATCGTCTTCTTTGATGTTGACGTTTTCTAAAAAATTAACGGTAAAATTCATGTCTTCATTGTTTAGCGGAAAATCAAGACCCGGCAGGTAATCAAATTTTTTATTTAGCAAACCCTGGACAAGCATAATATTAGTTAGAACATTATGACGGGAGTCATCCTCGACTATTCTGACATTATTTAGAAATCCTAGGTTTTCAAAATCTTTACGAAGGTATTTTATACCAGCTCTTTTTCCGGCACCAATTAAGAAATTTATTGCGTTATATTCTTTTCTATTAGAAGGATAAATGTTTATGGTTGCATCATATTTGTGGCGGAGGGAAAGAACAAACTTTAGTGATTCGATTTTGCTTTTGTTTAAGAAGTCAAAATATATTACATCATCAAGATTAGAATTTCGCTCATACATTTCTTTAGCGCCTTTGAACATCGTAAGCACATCAATTTTAGCTTCTGGGAGAGCTTCTTTAAGTAGCTTTAAGGCGGGAGTAAACATTAAGGCGTCGCCGATACCGGATAAAGCCAGAATAAGAAATTTATTCATCAAATAAATTATTCTTGCTTTTTCTTGAAGAAGGAATCATATTTATTTTTATCAACAGGTTGATAGTACTTGCCGTAAAGTTCCTCCAGTCTTTCAAGCGAAAGCGAATCAAAATCCTCTTCATCCTTCTGCATTTTTACAAAAGTTTTATAATCTTCCAATTCTTTTCTCTCAAATTTCTTTTCATACTTCTTTAAAGCATCTAAATATTTTTGTTGATCGCGGAAAGACATTTTTCATACTCCTTCCAATTTTAGATTTTAAAACCGATTTCAATCTAACTTTTCAAATTATATAAACAAAGAGCAAAACGATCTCAGCCCTAAAATAATTAAACAACCCGACAATTAAAATGGTTGAGAGATTTTTATTAATATATTTCATTTTCTATTAAGATTTCAAATTGTAAATTTGCATTGATTTCATAGAACAACTTCTAAACTCATTTTTATTTGAAAGGCATATAGTGCTAAATAATAATGAAACCTCTCATCCTGAAGTTTCAGTAGTTATGGCTGTATATAACAGGGCAAATTATTTAAGCAGATGCATTGGATCACTAATAAATCAATCCTTTAAAAATTGGGAGCTGATTGCTATCGACGACGGAAGCCTGGACGATACATTTAATATCCTAAGCAAATATGAAAGCGATTATAAAAATATTAAAGTAATACGGCAGACGAACAAAAAGCTTGCTCTAAGCCGAAACAGGGGGATCGAATCTTCTACAGGTAAATATATTACATTCTTAGACAGCGACGATGAATATGAAATTGACCATCTCCAAAAGCATGTGAATTTTATGGAAGAAAATCCGGATATAGATTTAATTCATGGCGGAGTAATAATTATCGGAGACGAATATGTCAAAGATAAAAATGATCCTCGTAAATTAATCCATCTCTCAGAATGTACAATCGGCGGAACCTTTTTCGCAAAACGAAACGTTTTCCTTGACCTGAAAGGATTTAGAAATCTGAAGTACAGCGAAGATTCCGAATTTCTTGAACGTGCAGAAGAAATTTTCAGAATACAAAAAGTAAACTTCAAAACTTATAAATATTACCGGGATTTACCCGACAGCATTACTAACAGTTATGAACCAGAATAATTATTTTTACTTTGCAATAAACAAACCATACGGAGTCCTTTCACAATTTTCTGATGGATTCGGAAGAAAAACTTTGGCAGATTTTTTCAAGATTCCAAAAAACGTTTATCCCGTCGGAAGGTTGGACATGGACAGCGAAGGATTGCTGTTACTGGCAAACGACAAAAAACTTACCGACTATCTATTAAACCCGGGAAACAAACATGATCGGGAATATTTTTCTCAAGTGGAAGGGACCCCTTCCGATTCTGAATTAAAAACATTAGAAGAAGGAATAATATTTGAAAAGCGAATTACACTACCTTCAAAAGTAAAAATGATTGAGCCTCCTAAAATTTGGGATAGGACTCCGCCTATAAGAGTTAGGGATAACATTCCATCATCATGGATAAGCTTGGTTCTAATAGAAGGGCGGAACAGGCAAGTTAGAAAGATGACAGCAGCCATCGGTCATCCAACTTTACGATTGATTAGAGTAAGAATTAAAAATATTCTACTTAATGATTTGAAACCAGGTGAAATACGACCACTTAAGCCTGAAGAAATCGCAGAACTTTTAAGTTAGTTTTGTTTCTGTACTTCAAAATTATTGTTCCGAAAATCTGTGCTTGAAGGAATTCTCATCTTAAAGTTTTTTACAAATTCAATTTCAATTTTTACATGTTCCGTCATTAAATTAAGTACATGCCCCCCCTGGTTTTTATTTTCTGAAATAAAATGGAAATGAAAACCGGGCGCATTCAGATCTTTCATATATGAAGGGAAACGAAATCCAACCATTGTTCCTTCAATATTTTTGAAATTAAAAATAGATTGATGTTCGAGAACTTCGGATAAACTTGAATATGGTTTAGTTTGTTTTTCTTCGCTTCTAGCTTTGACGGATAGAAATTTTCCTTTAATCTTAACAGCGCATATAATATTTTTTGACAGCAAGGCTTTATCTATAAACTTTTCCAGGCTAAGAAAATTTAAAGTGTCGTTTAAGTCAATTACTGTGTCTGCGCGAAAAAATATCTCGGTGACAAAGGGGGTCTTTTCAGAATTTGGCGGGACATTGACTTTACCAGCACCATTTACGCGGTAAACAACGCCATTTAAATAAATCATTTCTCCGTCTACGCCGTTAAAAGTTCCCAAACCAAAGTCGCCCATTATTTTCATTTTAGATACTGTAAAATTACCGTTCATAACTCCGCTCATGAGGGAAACAATCGGAGCGGATTGGAAGACTGTCCCATAGCTAACCTGCGGAAATAACTTTCCAGTTAAAGAGAAGAAAACTAAAAAGAAAACAAAAAGGGTTGATATATATTTCAAAATAATTTTTGTTTATCAAACTAAATCCGATGAGCAATGAGCACAACGGGTTGCTTGAAGAGGAATTTTTGAAAAACAAAAAGGACAATCTTTTGTTACCGCGGCTTGCGGAACATCTGATTCACTTTTTCTCTTCAAAGTATTTACGGCTTTAACTAATAAAAAAACAGAAAAAGCAACAATTAAAAAGCTAATAACTGTGTTTATGAATAAGCCGTAGTTGATTGTAACAGCACCTGCAGCGCTAGCGTCTTTTAATGTAGCGTAAGGGCCGGCTAATTTTGCACCAGATTTAAGAACTACGAACAATTCTGAAAAATCCACATTTCCCAGGATCATTCCAATCGGGGGCATAATAACATCGGATACAAGTGATTTTACAATAGTCCCAAAGGCTGCTCCGATAATTATACCGACTGCCATGTCGAGCACATTCCCCTTTATTGCAAATTCTCTGAATTCCTTTAACATAATTTAATCTCCTCAAAATTTTGAAAGTAAATTAATAAAGTATTCCTTGACTAAATTTAAAAAGAAAAACTCATAGTTGCACTAGTTCAAGTTATTTTTCATGTTTTTAAAATCTCTTTACGCAGAAACAGCACTTTGTATTATGAAATATTGGAATAATGGAAAACACCAATTAATTCTATTACACTATCACTCCAATTTTCTAGCAATTGTATAATATGAATGAGTCCGCTCTAAAAAGGTATTTTTATTGAAAAAATGTTTTGATTTCAGCACATAATCAAAGTCCAAAAATTGAATTTCGGGCTATTTAGAGCGGACTCATGAATTAAAATCTTTGCATGATAATTTGCTTCCAGGCAAACTACTTGGTTTTCCAGGCAGACCTAAATTACCTGAATAGCTCAAAATTGCATTTAGGAGCCTCTTTTTAAACATTTGCAATAGTGGCATACTTTTGGGTTTATATCGAGTGATTCGAAAGTGAAAATTGTTTTTTAATCAATATTTTCCGGAGTTATATCATGAAATACTTCCTAATTAAACGAAACTTAATTCTAAAAGGATTATTATTATTCAGCGTATTTTTTATTTTTTCATTATTTATGGGCTGTAACAATTCCCCCACCGCACCTTCACTTAGTACTTCAACAGACGGAGCAGCAATGCAAAAAATTGCTGAGTCGGATTCTTCCGTCACTTTATTTGATTCTAACTATAATGAGGGACAGGCAATGAGTTTTATGGGAAAAACAATTGCTCAAATTAACCCGGTTAAAGTCGGACAAATCGTTCGCATAGTTAATAAGAGCTTTACTTACAATGTGGTAGGAGATACATCCTACGCGACATTCACAAGAACATTTGAAGGTGTATTATACATAGTTGCGGTTTCAAACTTTTCCGGGCATGATACGGTAATATCAAAACCTTTCACATCAACAATTTCATTAAATTTAATTTACACGAGGGTGGGAAATTCAAATAACCCAACATTTAACTGGAGATTGGCTGCAGTTTCATTACCTGAAGGCGGCACTTTAACTTCAAATGTATCTATACAAAATGTTACTGTATTTTTGCCGAACGGCGATACTCTGTCCGTAAATTCTCCCAATGACTATTACGTTGCAAGAGGAAATGGTTGGAAAAGGCAGCTCCCGGAGATTGGCAGAAATAAACCGGTAACTATTCAAGTCACTTTGAACAGCGCTTATTCGGACACCGATTTTGTTACACTTACTCACGGCGGTAATTTCAGTGGATTGCATAGAGAAAAATTAAAATTAGAATTAGTATCTTCAACTCCGTCTGGCAACGGATATTTAAAAATTTACAAAGGAACTTATTTAACTCACAACTGGCCTGGATATCATCAAGCAATTATCAATGCTTTCCCGAAACAGGTAATTTTCGATGATTCCTCTCCTGTTGAAATAAGTACCTGGGGTATTCCTTATTTTATTAAATAATAATATTTAGATTGAAAAAAATACACCACAATGTTATGTTAGAAACCAATGAAAATAGTTAAATCATATATTGTGGTGTTTTTTTTCGGGTTGTTGCTTTTCATTTTTGGTTGCGATAATCCGGCGCCAACCGAGCTTGTACAAGATAATTCTGCACAGGAAAGCCCTGTTCAAGTTCAGGTATTAACAAAGGATACCAGTAATGAATATTACAGCAACGGTTTTGATACAACCGGTGTTGCTACTACTTATTCCGGTACTTCTGATGTTGTTACGATAAGTGGCGTAAAAGTTACTGTCAATAATATTACAACGAGTAGTTCTTTAGCTCAAGCAGTCTTTTTTGATAAGAGTCATGCTGTTCATACTTCAAATGGCGGTGTTATGGGTTATCTTACCCTAGCGCCAGGTATCGTTAAATTTAATAATCAGAGAGCGTCCAAAATTCTTTACCATCTTAGATTTAACGATCACGGTATCCACAGGGATACTGTTCTAGGGTACCAATACATATTAAGCCAAAATTCTGCGATTCCATTCAATTTTGATTATGGTTCTGCCATCTCATTCCAGTTAGACCATATGAACGGAGGAATGCAGTATAGTTTTAATATTCCAACACCAGAAGAAATAACAGGCAGAGTGGATCTGACAGGCAAGAAGGCAAACGGAAATTTGAATGCCTTACTTGAATGGAATGCATCGACTCTTTCAAATACCAAAGTTGTAGAGATTATTTTAGGCGTCATGGTAAAAGGCACAAATACTTCATATCCGCTCTACAAGCTAAGTGCTAGTGACAATGGTAAGTTGTTGGTTCCACCAAAACTGCTAAACGAAATACCGTTTAATAAATATGACAGATTCGTCTTTACTTTTATTAGACAATTTATAATTCATCACAACGAACAAGGAAATGATTTAACTGTTTATTCCCAAAGCATTCACAGTATTATATTAAATATCCCTTGAAAAACAGATACATCATCTCCATCATATTTTTTATTATGATAGGGACAGTCAAAATATCGGCGCAGAGCTCATTCGGACTTTCTGGCTACTGGACACCTCTTGAGGAGAACAGCACGCTTATGAATAGCTATGAAGCAAATCCGGAAAATTTTTCTTCACTGAAAGACTGGGGACTGTCATTTTCATACGGAGGTGAGTTTTCGAATACTCCTACCTCGAGCTTATATCTGATTTCACTATCAAAGCAAATCGGGAGGCATTTTGTTTCAGTTAGGTATACACCGGGTTATCAAAAGGATTTTATTTTTAATAATGGTCAATCAATTTTGATACATGATTCAACATCCCAGGCTCTTGACTCAAAATATACTTATAAGGAATTATTCGGATTCGGATATTCATATAAATTTTCCGGACAGTTTAGCGCAGGATTTTCTCTCCGCTATTTCAAACAAGAATTTGATCAGGAATCAGTAGAACCTGTTTTTTCAGATACGCTTTATTTAAATCGTTTTAGCAAAATAGATAACATAAATTTTTGGCGTGCTGATTTTGGTTTTAACTATCTACCGTCAAAATATTTCTCTTTTTCTGTATCTACCATAAATTTATTTAACATTAATGAGTCCGCAGTTGATACGACCCTTATTCCATACGAAATTAAAAAATATAAAGGCGTTGCGTTCGGGCTGTCGGTTTCACCTGCGGAAAATTTTGATTATAATTTTATTTATGAAACTACAAACGCACTCCAGACTGGATTCGATATTTCCTTCAACATATTCAACGGAAAAGCTCGAATTGGCGTAACTGGGTTTCATGATAACTATCAGTCTCCTTTTATTGCCGGAATCATTCCGGCGATTTCCTTCAACACAAAATTTTTGGGAGTTTCTTTAAGCGGAGTAAAATATTTTTCAAATAGAAACATACAGCATACTTTCAGCGAATTTACTAACGAAGGCTTAGATAATATTATAAATAACCGTTACAGCTATGACAAAGTCATTCTTACTTTTACATTTGCGCTAAATACCATTGCAGAAAAAGAAGTTCAATTTTTAGATGCAAATATTGTAAGAGATATTTATCCAACTATGTCTGATAATTATCTTAATCGTCCTTTTGCAACTGCAAGGGTTATTAATCTTACTCACAGAACAATCACCATAAAACCTTCAAGTAAAATTGAAGGCATTAATGAAGATAGAATTGTTTCCCCTGTCGTTAAGATAGGACCAAAAGACACAGCCGAGGTTTCCTTCTATACAATCATTCCCCAATCTTACGATAAGAAAAAGACCGGAATATCTTTCGTAGATTTCTTTATAACTGCGGATAATAGCCAACCCGACGACCAAATTCAAAAACCTATTTTGATTAATGGAATAAATTCATGGGACGGCAAGGTAATAAACCTACGCTACTTTATTAAACGCGATTATCAATTCTCGATGGATTACTCAAAGAAAATTTTGAGTCGATACAAAAGCGAGCTCGATTCCATGGCTTATTCAATATCTATCTTTTACAAAGCAAAAATTTTATTTAATAACTTTGTAAAAGAGTTGGTTTACTCAGCCAATCCGACTATCGCTCAAGATTATGTTCAGTTCCCAAATGAAACCTTAAAATTAAAAGGGGGCAATTGCGACGATCTTAGCGTACTTTACAGCTCATTGCTTGAAAGTGTTGGGATCCAAACAGCACTCGTCGATTACAAACCACAGAATGGAATCGGACATGTTAATATTTTAATAGATACACAACTATCACCCGATCAAGCCAGATTAATTACAGACAATGACAGTAAATATTTTATCAGAAAAAACGAATCCGGTATTGATGAGGTTTGGATTCCGGTTGAGACTACTTCGCTTACTAACTTTGATAAAGCCTGGCAGCTAGGTTCGGAAAAATTTAACCGGGATGCTCTTGATAACTTAGGGCTTGCAAAGGGAAGCGTTGAAATTGTTGATGTATATTGATCTTGTTTATTGGTGATGACTAAAAATGTGCCAAAAGTTTTATTTTAAATATTATCTTCGTGTCTTCTTCGAGTAACAAAAAAATCTGTCTCACGAACTGCTGCGAAGGAGTCTCGAAAAACAGGAAGAAAAATTTTAGAGGTTTATTATGAAAAGTACATTAATTGTAATTTTATTCTTTTGCGCCGGAATTATTTCTGCCCAAAATTTTAAGGTTGAAAAGGTGATTGGAAATGTCAAAGCTCAAATAGGGGCAAGTGAAAACTGGAGCCAGATAAAACCGGGCGAAATATTAATCGCCAATTCAACTATTTCTACCGGCGAAAAATCTTCCGTATCGCTCGACGGAAATAATATCCATTTTGTGCTTAAAGGGTCTTCCGCATTACCGTTGACTAATTTAAAGAAGATGTCCCTTGATCAACTTATACTTGCGCTTGCAATGCAGGACATGATTAACACACCTAGAAAAAAGGAAGAGGCGAACTCAAAAAACACTGCCGTCTACGGTGCTGAAATCAACGGCATCAAAGAGCCTTTTGTTGTTTCTTCCAACTTTGGAGTACAGCGACTTAACGGAGCAGTTCAGCTTGCTGAAAGCGGTTTTAAGGAGTCTGCCATTATCGATGCAAAAGAAACCTTCAGAAAATATCCTGAGACAAGCAAGATGTCAAGCTTCCGGATTTATTTTGCAAATCTTCTTGCAGACCTAGATTTAAATGAAGAAGCTTATGATGATTTCAAACAAATTGACTCGCTAGAATTAGACAGCGACCAGAAAAGTGAAGTCGCCGGTAAGCTTGATCTGCTTTCTAAAAAGTTGATGAAAAATTGATAAGTTTAGTTAAAATTTATTCGTCCCGACAATATTTACGCCTATATCGATTTTGTCGGCGACACGACTTCCGAGAACCATATTTTTTACCCCGAACTTAGAAAGCATAATTTGAAATTTGGCTGTAACGCCAAGTAAATCACCCGGTTCACGTGTTTCTGTTACCGGACTTTCATCGAGATATGTTAAAGTAGCGGAAATTGGAATTTCATTTTTAATACCGTGAAGATAAAATATTCCAAGCAAATTCAGTTCAAGTTTATTAGCGGCAAGCTTCTTCACCCCGGTAACCTTTTTGATAGTAAAAGAAATTTTGGGAAATTGTTCGGCATCTAACCATTTTGGCGCTCGCAGGTCTTTATCCCTCATTGTAATCCCAGTATGGATAGATGCAGTAGCGATTGATATTTCGCCTTTTAATGTAGCAGCGACATTTTTCACATCAAAAGAAATTTTCCCATCGACTTCGTTTGAAGTACCGTCGACTTCATCTAGAGCTGTTATACTTGTAAAAGTAGTTTGGTTTCTACCTTTGGCATCCTTAAAAGAAAAAGTTTGAACGCCGGATGCCTTCACATCGAATCCGGCTTGTCCGCTAGGCAACCCTTGCGGGAACATAGCAACAGCAAACAAAATTGAAAGAGAAATTACCTTGATTGAAGTTTTCATTAATTTATTTTCCTTTTGTTTTTGAAAAGAAAGAACATAACGATAGAAATACTAATAACTATTGCAGTAAAGACGAGTGTATATTCAAGTCCGAGGGTAAAATGATTGATCCACTCAAACCGCGGAGGTTGCCCGAGTAGCTTATCAATGTCAGACTGAGGAAGTTGTATCTCAATTTTTTGATGAGTAAACAAATGGAAACCCTGTAAAGCCCAGATTGCAAATGAAATTGTTATCGCCGCAAGTCCGCTGAATATTGTTATCTTTTGTTTTTTGTTCATTAAATTTGGTTAATAAGTTTTTCGTAATAAATCCGCTTAAGACGTTGGTTAATTAACAAAATTAAGTTAAGGGTAAGAATGATTTACCGCATATTTATAGTTATTTTACAGGTCGAAAAATTATCCCTCAAATGTTATTCCGGGAAATATTTAGATGAGTAATTCAAAAATTTATGATTTTGCAATTATTGGCGGCGGGATTGTAGGAACAGCCACAGCATTATCGCTTCAAAAGTCAGGTAAATATTCAGTTGTTGTACTTGAGACAGAAAGCAAAGTAGCTGAGCATCAGACAGGGAATAATAGCGGAGTAATTCATTCCGGGCTATACTATAAGCCAGGTTCT
>JAJYCM010000060.1:371-11588 GCA_021778375.1 Bacteroidota bacterium | reverse complement strand
GATCCCCTCACTCAAATGATTCTTCTCAAAGACTCGAAGATGTTTTCCAGTGACCTCGTGCTTTGTTTCAAAGTATTTATTTAACTCACCTTACGCATTATGATACTATCAATTGCCCCGACATTTATGTCGGGGAATAAAATTATACAGGTGTGTTGGCTTTAGCCACATTATGAGCTAAAATGAGGCTAAAGCCATGAGTTTTAGGTCCTATTTAACCCCCGCCATAAATGGCGGGGCAATAGGAAAAAAAACATGCGTAACGTGAATTATTTAATATATCTTATGTAAAAAACCTTTCGGCATTATGGAATATTCCATTACTCCAATTTTTCCCCCCAACATTTTTCGTAATTCACATAAAATATATTTGACAGAGTAAGAAATCCAAATTATTTTAAGGGTAAACTTTATTTGGAGAATTGTATCAAGGGTACTATTTGCAGAACAGAAAGCAAAGATTTTTATGTACTTCCGTTTGGAGAAGGAGACCAAATCAGGTGTTCACTTCGTGGAAAATTCAAGAAAGATTTTCATTTAAAGAAAGATAAACTCTATCAAACAGATATTGCCGTTGTTGGAGATTATGTTGAGTTTGATTTTAATGATGATGGAACCGGAGTAATTAAAAATATTGAAGAAAGAAGAAATTATTTATCCCGCAAAGCAATTAAGATGCGGGGCTCAAGCTATCGCGGCGAACGGCTTGAGCAGATTGTAGCCTCTAATATTGATAATCTTTTTGTGATAAGCAGTGTGACTAAACCTCCTTTTAATAATAAGGTAATTGATAGATTGATTGTCGCCGCAGAGAGCTCAAAGATAGAGGTTATAATCATTTTGAATAAAATTGATCTTGACGAGGAAGGAATTGCGCAAAAGTGGGTTGAGCTTTATTCAAGCATCGGTTACAATATGATAACTACAAGCAAAATTACCGGCGAAGGAATTTTAGAATTAAAAAAGCTGCTAACTGGGAAAAAGAATTTGTTCTGGGGACAGTCGGGCGTTGGAAAATCTTCGCTGCTAAATAAATTGTTTCCGGGGATAGATCTTAATACTGGCGATATTAGTAATTACACGGAAAAAGGGAAACATACAACAGTAACAAGTTTGATGCTTAAAATGGAAGACGATACTTATATTATTGATACGCCTGGTATAAGGGAAATTGATCCATACGGGATTAGGAAAGGAGACCTTGGGCACCACTTTGCGGAATTTTCCAAATATATTAATCTTTGTAGATTTAATTCATGCACTCATAATCATGAGCCCGGATGCGCAATAATTAAGGCAGTTGAAGAAGAAAAGATTTCTATCGAAAGATATGACAGCTACCTAAGGATTCTCGAAACAATTGAAGATGATATAAATTTTTAATGGTGCACAGATGCAGCCGGCAATTGGAATCCTTTTTTAATAAAATTATATTTAACCAACAAAATAAATAATAAAGAATGGAAGAACTTATTTCAACTTCGGCAGATAGATTTACAAAATTTCTTGCAGAAGCAGAAGCTAGGATTAAAAAAAAATATTCGAACAACGTTCTTGTTAGTTTTGCCGAATCCATGATTGATTTTCCGATTGATAATCAAATTGATTCGCTGCTAAAGCTACATGAAAGATCGTTCTATTTTGAAAAGCCAAACGAAAATTTTATAATCTTAGGTTTTAATGAGGCGTTAGTAATTTCGGAAAGCGGAGATAAAAGATTTGCCGCGACCGATAAAAAAGTTAAGGAATGGAAGGAGAATTTTATTTCTAATTGGGAAAACTTCCCGTCTAAGGATTTCCCTCTTTTTCTCGGAGCAATGAAATTTAATGTCGAACACGCTGATAATGATTGGTCGGATTTTAATGATTCAACTTGGTTCATTCCGGAAATTATGTTACTAAAAATCAATGGACTTAATTACTTCCTCTATAATTTCGTCTATTCTTCGGATTATTCTAAAGGAGTTACCTTTAACAAATTCAAAGCAAAACTTGAGAAACTTTTCAATAATAAACCTCAAATGAATAGTAAGGATGGAATAACAATCCGCAATATCTCGGGCACACAGCCGAAGGATAAAAAAAAGTGGAAGAACATGGTCTCCGAAGCGCTTGAAAAGATAAGTGAAAATGAAATCGATAAAATTGTTTTATCAAGAAAAGTAGATTTAATTCTTTCAGATGAGCCCGACTTTTCGGAAATTATTCCAAGGTTAAGGAAGAATTATTCAGATTCATATTTATTTATTTATCATCATGGCAAATCGTCTTTTTTCGGAGCTACACCTGAGAAACTTGCTAAATTTTATAACGGAAATATTGAAATAGATGCATTAGCAGGATCTGCGCCGCGCGGAAATACTCCGGAGGATGACTTAAAAATTGAAATGGAATTGCTTAACGACAAAAAAAATTATAATGAGCATAGTTTCGTTATTGATCATATAAAAGATTCTATTTCCAATTTTTCAAGTAATATTGTTGTTGAAACCAATTCACATGTTAGAAAACTTGCAAATATCCAACATTTATGGACAAAGATTTCTGCAAGTTTAGATTCTTCTTATACATTTCATACATTGCTTAAGGAACTTTATCCAACCCCTGCTATTTGCGGTTTACCAAAAGATGTTTCCTTACAATTGATAAAAAAATTGGAAGGATATAAGCGTGGACTTTATTCAGGGATAATCGGTTGGTTTAATTTTAATGACGAAGGCGAGTTTGTCATAGGAATCAGATCAGCGCTTACAATAAATAATAAATTAATTGCTTTTGCGGGATGCGGTATCGTAGAGAATTCTGATCCTGACGCCGAATATCAAGAAACAGAATTAAAACTGAAAACTATTTTATCTTTGTTTAATGAAAATTCCAATTAATCGTAATATACTTTGGGCAGATACTTTTGTAAGAGTACTTGTTTCTTGCGGTGTAAAGTATGCTTCACTTTCTCCGGGTTCAAGAAACACTCCATTAACATTAGCTTTTGCAAGTAATAAGAAAATAAAATCATTCGTACATGTTGATGAAAGAAGCAGCGGTTTTTTTGCGCTTGGGCTTGCAAAAGCAACGAACACTCCGGTAGCAATTGTATGTACATCCGGCACAGCCACGGCGGAATTATATCCGGCAATAATTGAAGCATACCAACAACGAGTTCCTTTGATTGTTTGTACTGCTGATAGACCTCCGGAACTTCGCGGACGAGGGGCAAATCAAACCATCAATCAGAATAATTTGTATAAAAACCATATAAGATGGTTTTATGATGCAGGTCTACCTGAGATGACGATAGAAAGCATCAATAAGTTAAAAGAGGAGACTAACAAAGCCTTTTATAAATGTTTATTTAGCGCTAAAGGACCTGTCCATATTAACTTTCCATTCAAAAAACCATTTGAGCCAAAATCTTTTACACATGAAATTGACGAAGATACCCTAAGGTTTGCAGAAAGTAATACTAAGAATAAGCTCTATACCTTACCGGAAAGCGAATCTACCATTTCTAGAAAATCATGGATTAATGATATCTCAAAATTAATCTCTGCAAGAAAGAGAGGAATTATAATTGTTGGACCTGGCAATTTTGGGAAAGCTTTTATAAATGAATGTTATGGTCTTTCATTACGATTAAATTATCCTGTCTTTGCGGATGGAAATTCTCAATTAAGATTTGGAAGCCATAAAAAGGACAATATTATATCCCACTATGATGCCTTCCTTCGATCGGATGATTTTGCAAAGCAAATTCGACCTGACATTATTCTTCAGTTTGGCAGAACAATTACTTCTAAAGGTCTGGAAACTTTTCTTAGTAATTGCAGCGCTGACAGGTATATGATAAACGAGTTTGGTGACTGGTTTGACCCTTCTGAGAGAGCAAAGGCTTCTTATGCTTTAGATCCGTTTGTATTCTGCAAATCAATTAACCGGATACTTGATAATTCGGGCTTTTCAAGTGTTGATAAGAACTGGCTGCTAAAAATTAAGGATGCTGAGGACAAGTCTGCAAATCTTAAGAGCAAAATTATTGACCAGTCAGTATTTTCTTCCGAGGGAAGAATCATTGAAGAAGTTTTGAAAGTAGCACCAGATGGCTGCAATATTATGCTCTCCAATAGCATGCCCGTTAGAGATTTTGATTACTTTGCGTCAAACAATAATAAAACCATTACAGTATATAATAATCGCGGCGCCAGCGGAATTGACGGAATAATTTCAACTGCTTTAGGTATTTCGGCTGCGAGTAAGAATCATACAATTTTACTTATTGGTGATCTTGCTTTTTATTATGACCTGAATTCCCTTCTATTTGCGCAAAATTACAAGACTTCACTTACTATTGTCCTTATAAATAACAACGGCGGCGGAATCTTTGAAATTCTTCCTATCTCAAACTATGGAAAAATCTTTAAAGAATATTTTATAACACCGCACAAATTAAACTTTGCAAAACTTGTAGATGCCTATGATGCTAAATATTTTGCTGCAAGCAGCTGGGAACAATTTAAGAACTTATTAACTCGTGCTTCCAAGATAAAAGGCTTAACTGTGCTAGAGGTTAAGACTAACACCGCAGTATCCGTAAAATTACGTAGAAAATATTGGAAAGAAGTAAATCAAAGCATGATGCATGATTAATTTCTCTTACTTATTAACTGATGTTAAACAACCTTTAGAAAGTTGGAGTAGAAGAAAAATGGATTTGAACTGAGTTTCCATTATTCCAATATTCCATTACTCCAAATAGGAATCCGGCATAACGTGAATTTTTAACTTTTAATTCCAGCTTAATTATGCTTCTAAAATTGTCTAATCTTTCATTGAATGTTGAAGTTTCAAAATCGAAATCACGCGCTCCCCGCTATATATTCTTCATTCATGGCTTCACTGGAAATGCAGAAGATTGGAATGAAATCATTCCTTCGATAAACCCTAATTATCAATGCGTTTCAGTTGATTTGATAGGGCATGGAAAGAGTGACTCTCCAAATGAAATTTCTTATTATAATTTCTCCTCCATTTCTAAACAATTAAAATTTATAATTTATCAATTTACCAATGAACCAGTCGCCTTTGTTGGCTACTCTATGGGAGGCCGAATAGCTTTGAATTTTGCAGTTGATAATCCGGGACAAGTGCTTTCCTTAATATTGGAAAGCTCATCTGCCGGAATTGAAGATGAAATTCAAAGATTGCAAAGACAAAATGAGGATAAAAGTTTAGCCGCATATATTGAGAATAATACAATGGAAAACTTTGTTGATTATTGGATGAATATAGACTTATTTTCCTCTCAGAAATTATTATCTAAAGATAAACTTAATAAGATTAGAGATAATAAATTAAAAAACAATAAAACCGGGTTGGCTAATTCTCTTCGAGGTTTTGGCACCGGTAAAATGCTTCCTTTGTACGATAAATTAAAAGAATTTAGTCAAAAGACATTACTTATTACCGGTGAAAAGGATACGAAATATTGTAATTTGAATCTAAGAATGTCCAAAATAATCCCGTCTTCAAAACATATTATCTTAAGTAATGCAGGTCACAACACTCACCTTGAACAGCCAAAAGTTTTTATTGATACAATAAATTCTTTCCTTTCTGAATTCTAACTTTATAAAGTTTTCCATATTTTTCAACCTGAAATTGTCGAGGTTAAAAATGAAATTCAATTGGAAAAAGTCTAAAGACTATCACGATATTATTTACGAAAAGATGGATGGGATTGCTAAGATTTCCATTAACCGCCCCGAAGTGCGCAACGCTTTTCGACCGGAAACAGTTACGGAAATGTATGATGCTTTTGCCGATTCAAGAGAAGATCAGACAATCGGCGTTATATTGTTGACAGGAAACGGACCAAGCAAAGATGGGAAATATTCATTTTGTTCAGGAGGAGATCAAAGGATCCGAGGCGATAAAGGTTATATCGGTAAAGATGGCGTCCCAAGATTAAATGTCCTTGATCTTCAAAAATTAATCAGAAGTATTCCGAAACCGGTTATTGCTTTAGTTGCTGGTTATGCAATTGGAGGAGGTCATGTTCTTCATGTCGTTTGCGATCTGACCATTGCTGCCGATAATGCTATATTCGGTCAAACCGGACCAAAAGTTGGTAGCTTTGACGGCGGTTTTGGCTCAAGTTATTTGGCAAGAATTGTAGGACAAAAAAAGGCACGTGAAATTTGGTATCTCTGTGAACAGTATAACGCACAAGAAGCACTTAATATGGGTTTGGTAAATAAAGTTGTTCCGGTTGAAGAATTAGAAAATACAGGCGTTGAATGGGCAAGGAAAATTCTTCAGCATAGCCCTATGGCACTTAGGCTGCTGAAGTCTTCTTTCAATGCCGAACTTGACGGACAAGCCGGCATACAAGAACTTGCCGGTAACGCAACTTTACTTTATTATATGAGCGAAGAAGCACAGGAAGGTAAAAAGGCATACCTTGAAAAAAGAAAACCCAACTTTGGAAAGTTTCCAAAATTACCATAGGAATATATGAACGAAGACTTAAAAAGAATTTCAAAATTTCAAAGCTGGATTTTAGCGAGCCGCCCCAAGACTCTGTTAGCTGCCGTTGTTCCGGTTGTTGTTGGTTCAGCGCTTGCAATAAACAGAGGGAAATTTTTCCTCATTTATTCATTCGTTGCATTGCTTTGTTCTCTACTAATCCAAATCGGCACTAACTTCACAAACGATTTATATGACTTTCTTAAAGGCGCGGATAACCATAAAAGAAAAGGACCTCTTAGAGTGCTATCTTCAGGATTAATTTCAGTTAATGAAATGAAAGTAGGAAGCATATTAGTTTTTTTTACATCATTTCTTTTAGGGCTTTATTTAGTTTACGCCTGCGGAATAGTTGTGCTAATTATCGGCATAATTTCAATAATTGCAGGCATTGCATACACTGCCGGACCTTTTCCGCTGGCTTATAACGGACTTGGAGATATTTTTGTTTTTATGTTCTTCGGAGTAGTAGGCACTTCAGGGACTTATTTTCTGCATTTGAGAGAATTTTCACTTTTATCTTTCTTAACTTCTATCCCCGTCGGCGCGTTGGTGACTAATATTCTTGTTGTTAACAATTACCGGGATATTGAAGAGGACAAAGCTGCAGGCAAAAATACTTTAGCAGTATTTCTCGGTCGTAATTTTACAAGGTATCAATTTATTTTTCTCTTAATCGCTTCTTTTGCTATTCCAGCAATTCTTTTTTTACTATTTAATTTTCATGCATGGATTTTTCTTCCTTATCTAACTATACCTCTCGCTTATCGCCTAGTAATAATGCTATATACTTTGGATGGACTTCAACTTAACAAGACCCTTGAACTAACAGCAAAATTTTCCGCACTGTTTGGAATTCTTTTTGCAGCCGGCCTGGCATTATGAATAATATCGGACTAAAATATTCTCCATTCAAACTTGAGCTTTCAAATAAATTTGAAAATTCAAAAGCGAAGATATTTGAACGAAAAGGATTTATTATAAAATTAGAAAGCGACGGTAAAACTGGTTACGGCGAAGCAAATCCCCTCCCCGAATTTGGATCTGAAACTTTTGAACAAGATGAAGTTGCATTAAAAGATTTTAAGCTTGACCTAAATATTCTACCTGAGAACTTTATTGAAAGTATCGAAGATAATTTGAAAACCTTATCAGGTTTACCTGCTTTGCGGCACGGCTTTGAACAAGCTTTACTAAATCTTTTATGCGTTAAGACGAACATTTCTTTGAATGAAATCTTAAATTGTACTTCACGACCTGAAATAAAGGTTAACGCTGTCATTGGATTGCTAAACCCGTCCGAATCTGCATCCCTAGCTTCACAGTTAGTTAAGGAAGGCTTTACAACTTTAAAAATAAAAGCCGGAAGAGAAAACTTTAAAGATGATCTGAATTGTTTAATAAAGATTCAGAAAGCAGTCGGTGATGAAGTAAAATTACGCATTGACGCCAATGGCAAATGGAATAAAATCGAAGCGATCGAAAACCTTAAAGCATTGGAAAACTTTAATATTGAATATGTTGAACAACCGGTAAACAACATAATTGGATTTCAGAAAGTGTCCCAAAAGTCCTCTATCCCTTTAGCAGCAGATGAGTCGATTAGGAGCTTCGACGACGCTAAGAATTTTATCCAATCACGCACAATAAAAGCGTTAGTGCTTAAACCAATGTTGTTAGGCGGAATTATTCCTACGTTGAAAATTATTCAAATTGCAGAAAGAGAAAACCTAAAAGTTATTATATCATCGTCATTTGAATCATCTTTAGGACGATCTTGGGCTATCTTTGGTGCATCTACCGTAAAAGAAGAAATTGCTCATGGACTTGATACTGCGAGGTTCTTAAAAAATGATCTCTATCCAAATCCTTACCCTGTCCAAAACGGAAGGATTTTCCTTAAAAACAATAACTAAGCTTATATTTTAGAATGAACTTCGTACAAAAACTTTTTAACGTTTTGAATGATTTCCCTTCAAATGAATTTGCGATTCATTCTGGTTCACAATCACTGACATATTCCGAGTTAGAAAATAAAATTCTGGAAACTGCCGCTCACTTGAATACTCTTGGAATAAGTGGGGATGAGTATGTGGGGGTATTAAGTAATAACTCTCCTGAATTTGTTGTTTTGATTTTTTCTTTATGGATGACAGGTTCAATTCCGGTCTTAATTAACAACCGTCTACTTGAAAGTGAAATATCCGAACTTCTCTCTTTATCCGGCTGCAAAAGAATTTTTATTTCGAATGAATTGGACGACAAGTACGGCTCGTCAGGTGTGCATAAATTTATTTTCCCATTTGATAATCTTAGTGAAAAGAATGATATACAATTCAATATAAACTTAGATAGCATAGCTTTAGTAATTTTTACTTCCGGATCGACAGGGAAACCAAAAGGAGTCGAAATTACGTTTGCTAATCTTGTGCAAAGCGCTTTGATTGGTAATCAATATTTTGGTCATCAAGAGAATGACCGCTGGTTGGCAAGTCTTCCTTTCTACCATGTCGGCGGCTTTTCTATAATCATTAGGACATTTCTCTTCGGCGCCACATTAATCTTTCCCGAAAGTTTAGATATTAAACATTTAGCAAACGCGATAAATAATATTCATCCTACTCACGTTTCATTAGTATCTACACAATTAAAAAGATTAATTGAATCTGGCATTAGACCAAACGAAGAATTGCGCCGGGTCTTACTCGGAGGAGGTTTTATTGAATCCTCATTGATAGAAAGCGCTATTGAAAAAGGGTGGAACGTAGCAAAATCATTCGGCGCTACTGAGACTTGTTCATTCGTTTCGGTATTAACACCTGATCAATTTTCGAATAGACACGAATCAGCAGGCAAGGCTTTACCTCCGAATGAAATATTAATCTTAGATGAAAATAAAAATTTTATACCTCCGGGAGAAACCGGAGAAATCGTAATTAAAGGAAATTCAGTTACCAAAGGTTACCTAAATAATCCGGAAGAAACGGGGAAAAAATTCTCAATGGGGATTTATTATACAGGAGATTACGGTTTTTTAGATGATAATGGTTTTCTTTATGTGGAAGCGCGCCGCAATGACTTAATAAGCACTGGAGGAGAAAATGTTAATCCGATAGAGGTAGAAACTGAGTTGCTAAAACATCCCTTAATAAATGAAGTATGTGTCTTCAGCTTGATGGAACAAGAATGGGGACAAATCATTGCTGCTGCAATTGTTGTTAAGGGTAATAATATTATAAACCTTGAAGAAATAAAATCTTTTCTTAAAGAGAAACTTGCTTCTTTTAAACATCCTAAGAAAATTTTAACCGTCGAATCATTGCCCAAAACAGAGCTTGGAAAAGTTCAAAAAGAAAAATTAAGAGAAATGTTTAAGAATTAAAATATCAAGATTTATTTCTCTCTTCCCTTACATTCCTAATTTGTAGCTAAATATTTTTCGAATCCCTTAGCTATTTCATTTTTCATCGCCTTTTTCTTCCATGTCATTTTATCGACAAATACATGAACTGTATTAACCAAAACGCATTCAACTTCGTCTCGATTCTTTAATAAATATTCCAGCTCAAAAGAAGAAGACTTTAAAATCTTGACTGATATTTCTATTGAGATTTCCTCTCCGTATTTTATAGGTTGATGATAATGTGCTTCGCTTTTAATAATAGGGACTATAAAATCATCATTGCTCCAATAATCTTCTGCAAGGTGAAAGCCGGAAATCATTTCCTCATAAGCCGAATGGCAGAGTTCGTAAACCCTTCCAAAAAATAATATCCCTGCCGGGTCACAATCACTAAATTTAATTCTGGTCATCGTTTTAAACATTTTTTTTACCTCTTTGACTTTCCGTCTTTTTACAAAATTATGCTATTCTCTTTAGATAGGAGGTTTTTCGGAATTACATTTATTATTTCTTTAGCCAAAGCCTCTATCAGATGTCTTTTTAAATATGCTTTGCTAAACACCAATCCGATTTCTCTTTTAGGGACCGGAGGGTTAAACTCTCTAACCAGTGCAATTTTTTCTTTGGTTTCCAAATCCTTTATGGCAAGAAACGGAAGAAGTGTAAGACCAAAATCTTGTTCAACAAGTTTCTTCAGAGTATCAAGCGTACCACTTTCAAATAAAATTTTCCTTTTCCCTTGGCTCCATTCCTTCTCAGTGCTCTTACATAGCTTCAAAGCATGTCCTCGTAAACAATGTCCCTCCTTTAGAAGAAGAAGGTCATTCGTTGAAAGATCATCGACATCAACTTTGTTCTTTTTGTAAAGCGGGCTTCGCTTTCCGATATATGCTACGAAAGGTTCAAAATAAAGTACACGTTCTGCAATGTCCTGATCGTTTACCGGAAGTGCTAAAACTCCGACATCAATTAAATCCTTATGAATCCCTTTTAAAATTTCGCTTGTCGTTATTTCATCAATTACCAATTCAAGATTAGGATATTTTTCTATAAACGATTGGAGGAATGAAGGCAAAAGATAAGGTGCAATTGTAGGTATAATCCCAATTTTAAGTGTGCCTGTATATTCGCCGGTTTCGCTTTCGACAATGTTTTGAAGCCGCTCCGATTCCTGTAAAATAGTTCTTGCCTGCTTCAGAATTTTTGCCCCTATTTCTGTCGCAACTATAGGCTGTTTCCCTCTATCAAAAATTATTACACCGAGTTCCTCTTCAAGTTTTTGAATCTGCATA
>JAJYCM010000060.1:0-361 GCA_021778375.1 Bacteroidota bacterium | reverse complement strand
TGAGTAACAAAGCTATGTTCGGCAGCGGTGCCGAAATGCCTGAAATTATCTACTGCAACGATATAATAAAGCTGTGTTAGAGTCATAAGATTTCTTACATAAATATAATTAAAGCAGGCGGGAATTAAAATGGGATTCTTAAATAACCCGATGAGTAATTTTCAGGGAAAAATTATTGTTAAGAAAACCAGCTAAGATTAATTGTGATATTAAATATAGGATCCTTGCCTTTGTTTCCCATCAATAAAAGCTATTGCTTCATAGGAAGAATCTATTTGAATACAGAAACTCTTAAGATTAAATTTAATTAAATAATTTATATATTTATAATATTTAAGAGAGGATCTTTTTTATGAGTAAC
>JAJYCM010000059.1 GCA_021778375.1 Bacteroidota bacterium | reverse complement strand
CCCAACACATTATGAAATTAAATAATTATTTTTATACCTGCAAGTAAATTGTTTTTTAGAACGTTACATTTTTAGGTAATGATAAAAGTAAGGGAAAATAGGAGTTTAGTGTGATATATGTATAAGATAAGGGTAATATAAAGCTAATCAAAGCGCAATCAGAGTGTATTCAGAGTGCATTCATAATTTTTGGGGGGTTAGTATGAATTTCAATTTAAGAAGAGAAAACATTATATGTATTTTAGTGTCACCCATTCGGGGTTGTGTTATATTTATTTGATTAAATTCTAAAATAATGTCATCCCTTCGGGATTAAGAAGAAATATGGTAGGTGCAAAAAATTTGGCATATTTGATAAATGCATTGTGTGCCAAATTTTAAGAAAAATCTTTTTAAGATCTACATCTTCATAGCGCGGCAAGGCGCAATGCATTATGTTTGATGGAATATGTAAAACATAATTGAAATATATTGACACAAAAACAAAGATTTAAATGGCAATACTATAGAGCCATGAATAATTAATAAAACAAAGCCCCATTAACCCGAAATATGATTGATAGTTTTGTAGTATATCTTATAACATAATAATTCTGCATAATTTCGTAGGTTACTATAATAATTAGTTAGGACAGGAATGAGAAGATTAAGTTTTACTGCATAAACCTTTTCAACTTAAAATGGCTTTAGTTAAATTGCAGTGCGGTTTTTTCGATACCGTATTATAGAAGATTTTTCTTACCATTTTTTAGATGTAATAAGTGAAAACAATAAAACCCATTTTTCTTCCGGGTACGGATAGACAATTCACAATCCTTTCCTCACAGGTAATTCTTGAAGGAAAAACTATTTTAATTATCGGCGGAGGCACTACCGAATTAGCCAATGAATTTATTGTTAGAGGAGCTTCTCAAGTTATAATAATTGTAGAGGATAATGACTCCCTTTTGCAAATTAGGTTTTTACTCGGCAATAATAAATATATTTCTGCAAAGATGATGGAATTTATTAACACTGATTTTCGTGACGAAGAATTTGATTTGGTTTATGCTCAAGCTTCCATCTCTAACTTAGGAAGAAATAAAATAATCAAGGAAGTAAAAAGAATTTTAAAGCCTAAGGGAGTTTTCTGTGTTGGTGAAAATGTAATCTTTACTCAAGACCCTCCGAAATTTGTAAATGATATTTTCCAAAGTTCAGGTATTATTCCTCTATTGAAAGATAATTTTCTTAAATATTATACAGAACGAAATTTTGATGTTTTATACCAACATGATCTATCTTCAACATTGAAAGATTTTTATAAAATGAGCGCCTCGCTTTTGCACGAGAATATCGATTCACTTTCGGAGAATGAAAAATCTTATTACAAAAAGTTAATCAAGAAAATGAGCCACGAATCGAATGCCTTTCTTAACCTTGGAGGAGAAAATTATTTTGGTTTCATGATGCTGATTTTGCAGAAAGCTGTTTGATGAAGAAAGGCGACATACTTGAGTTAGAAATTGAAGGTTTTGCTTTTGAAGGAAAAGGAATAGCAAAGATAATTAAAGACCCGGTTGACGGGAAAGGCGAGACTTCTAAATATGTAATTTTTGTTCACGGTGCTTATCCGGGAGATATTGTTGAAGCCCAACTTGTTAAGATTAAAAAATCTTATGCCGAAGCAAAAACGGTTAAGATAATTTCACCTTCACAATTCAGGGTAAAGGCAAGATGCAAATATTTCGGCGTTTGCGGCGGATGCAAACAACAGGATCTTGATTATGAAGCGCAGACGAAGTTCAAACAGGAACAAGTCGAGCAAATATTTTGGAAGATGGGGGGATTTGAGAACTTAAACTCTGAATCAATTATCCCATCAAATAATATATTCTTTTACAGAAATAAAATGGAGTTCTCTTTAGCCGATAGACGATGGCTTACTCAAGTTGAAATAAATACAGGTGAGGAAATTGATCGTAATTTTGCGCTTGGGTTGCACATCCCAAATATATTTGACAAAGTACTTGATATCGACGAATGTTTTTTGCAGTCAAATATCAGCAATCAAATACTAAACTTTACAAGAGATTTTTTTAAGAATAGATCAATTTCTATATATTCTTCAAAGACTAATTCGGGATATTTAAGAAATCTTGTCATCAAACAATCGCATAACACAAAAGATTTAATGGTTAACCTTGTTACCTTTACTGATGATGATTATATGATGAATCAATACACCGGAATGATAGTAAAAGAAATTCCGCAAATAACTACCGTCATCAATAATATCAACATAAAGAAAGCTTTGATTGCGACGGGAGATTATGAGAAAGTATATTACGGAAACGGATATATTTTTGATTCAATCGGTAATTATAAATTTAGGATCAGTGCAAATTCATTCTTCCAGACAAATTCTTTACAGGCTGAAAAACTTTATCAGACGGCAATGGACTTTGCAGGGCTAACGGGTAGAGAAATAGTTTACGACTTATATTCCGGTGCAGGAACAATTTCCATTTTTGTTTCATCGAAAGCTCAACAAGTATTCGGGTTTGAAACAGTTGAATCGGCTGTATCAGATGCTGAGGAAAATAAAAAGTTAAATAAAATTGAGAATGTTAATTTTATAAGAGCCGACCTATATAAACCATTTTTGCCGGAAGTCGAAGAGAAGCAAATACCCAAGCCTGATGTTGTAATCTTAGATCCGCCGCGCAATGGTATGCACACTAACACGGTCGATGACGTGATCAAGCTAAGCCCTCGAACAATAGTATATGTAAGCTGCAATCCTGCTACACAGGTAAGGGATATAAAGCTGTTCTGCGCATCCGGATATAAGTTGGTTAAGATTCGTCCGGTTGATATGTTCCCTCATACTTACCATATTGAGAATGTAGCGCTGCTAATTAAAGGAAAACAAGAATAGTAAAAGATGAGAATTTGATCTAATTTCAAACTATTTATTTTCTCTATATTTGCATGCTTTGACATTATTCGTTTCTTTTTGTTACCCAATTGTTACTTTGGAATTTACAACATACTTCTTCACAGAGAAAATTATAAACATCCATTTTTACTGTATTGATTCATTGAAAAACAAATCTTACCATGAAAATTAGATTAACTGGGTTGGGGTAGTTTTCAATAATGCCAAAAATTTTACGGGTCGCATTGTGGGGACTTGCAAAAGTGTATGTTTTTGTGAGTTGGCAATTTTCTGTCACCCTACTATTATATTTCTGATTTTATTCATAAATTTAATATTAAATTAACGCAAAAATTATGAGTTATACAATTCAAGATGTCCAAGAGGAACTTTCGGTGGTTGGCGAGGATATTGAAAAATATATCCGTCTCAACAAAATAAAAGTCGCTAAAGATGGCTCTTTGTCAGAGAAGTCATACCAAACTCTGCTTGATTTATTTTCAGATCAAGAATCAAAACACAACGGTCATAAAAATAGTAAACCTGTCTATGATTTGATTCGTCATAAGATTGAAGAAAAACAGAAACCTGTTTTTGAGAGTCAAGACCAAAGAATTTCATTATTTCAAGATGATGCAATTAGTTTCTTAAAGAGTTTGCCAGCGGCAAGTGTTGACATTATTATTACAGACCCAGCCTATTCAGGAATGAACCAAAGATTAAAACTTGGTCGTGGAAAAATTATAGGTAAGTATGCTGATGCAGGGAAAAATGGCGCAAAATGGTTTGAGGAATTTCACGATACAGAAGAAAACTATAGAGCTTTTTTGCAGCAATGTTATCGCGTGTTGCGAAACAACCGACATATTTATATTATGTTTGATTCTTTTTCCTTGCTTTCACTTGCTCCGATTGCACGCGATGTGTTTGAGGTGAAAAATGTTTTATGTTGGGACAAAGCAAATATCGGATTAGGCCATTATTTTAGACGAAGGCACGAATTTATTTTATTTGCAAGTAAAGGTAAAAGACACCTAAACTCTAAAAGCATTCCTGATGTGTGGAAAATAAAAAGAGTTACTGCTTCACAATATCCTACACAAAAACCGACCGAAGTTTTTGAATTGATGCTGAAAGGAAGTGCTGAAAAAGATTTTGTCGTTTGTGATCCTTTTGTAGGTAGTGGCTCATCTGCTATTGCAGCAATAAAATCCGACTGTAAGTTTATTGGATGTGATACTTCTGAAAAAGCAATTTCTGTTTCAAAGGAAAGAGTTAAAGAGTTTTTGAAAACCAAAACCGACTTGTATCAGAAATCATCACTCTTAGGTGATGATGAAACAATGACAAAATTATTTTTTGAATGGCAACTCTAAATAAGACAAAAACTGTATTTGCTTTTACCTCTCCACGAACAATTGAAAAAATTATACCTGAAATTCAGGTTTTGATTGATTCCTTTGCTGGTCAGGAATGGAATACAGAAACACAAATTGCTTTCTTTCACAAATTATTCAATTCTGAATTTTATGAGGGCAATAAAATGCCCGATAATATTTCTCTTGCTGCAAGAGATAGAATTACAAGAGCACCAAAGGCACTTGGCTTTATTGACTTAAAACCAAACATTGCTTTAACTGGTGTCGGCAAAAAATTACTTAGTGGTAAAAGGACAAATGAAGTAATTGCAAAACAACTTTTCAAATTTCAATTACCTTCACCTTATCATAAAATACCTGATAATAGAGGTTTCAATGTGAAACCGTATTTGGAATTGTTGCGTCTTGTAAAAGTACTTGGTAACATTTCTAAAATGGAGATTGCTATTTTCTTTTTGCAAATGACTCATCATAAGAAATTTAATTCTGTTGTCTCTGCCATTAAGAAATTCAGAAACGATAAATCAAAGCATAAAGGAAATCGTAAAACATTTACCGATGGCATTTTCACGAAGGAAATTTTAAAGGTGTATGCCAAAGAAATCAAAGTGAATGATTTGAAAACTCGTGAGAGTTGTGAAGCAACTCTCACGAAGTTTGTTAATACAAAGAAAAGCAATCACAATGATTATGCAGATGCGTTTGTTCGCTACTTGAGAGCAACCCAATTTATATCTTTTGACAAGAAAACTTTCAGAATGATTATTGCTCCTTCTCGTGTTGCTGAAGTTGACTATGTTTTGAAAAATGTTGAACGAAATGCAAAGAAATTCAAAACTGAAGCCAATTACAAAAAATATCTTTTCAACCCTAATTCCTTGTTACTACTTACTGACGATAGAAAGTATCTTGAAAAACAACTTGAAAAGCTGTCTGTGGAATTTGCTGTGACTGAAAGCATTGAGTCGTTGAAAGATTTGTTGGAAACAACTGAAAAGGAAAAAATTTCTGCTGTGATTGAAGAAACAGAAGTTGCTTTAAAAAACTATAAAGAGTTTGATGATATTATTGATATGTTTGGAAAAATTCAGAAGAAAGAAGTTCCTGACCCGCCACTTTATTTAGAGTGGAATATTTGGAGAGCAATAGTTATGATAAATTTTGCAAAACAAGTAAGAGGAAATTTTACTCTTGATTTGGATGGTATTCCATTGAATACAGCTCTCGGTAATATGCCAGATATTGAAGCTGAATATGATGGCTTCAAAATGATTCTTGAAGTAACAATGTCAAGCGGAAATAAACAGTATGAAATGGAGGGCGAACCTGTCGCTCGTCATTTCGGTAAAATTCAAAAGAATTCTACTGTCCCTGTTTACTGTTTGTTTGTAGCACCTAAAATTAGCGAAGGTGCATTGGCTCACTTTTTCAATTTAAACAGAATGAATACAGCAGCATACGGAGGAAAAACAAGAATTGTCCCGATGAATTTAAGTCAGTTCATTTCATTCATTACAATAGCAAAGGATAAAAGTTTTAGCAATTCAAATTTTTTGAAATCCTACTTTGATGACGTCATTCAAAAAAACTTGTCTATGGGCGATGAAACTGTCTGGTCGCAACAAATTCACGATTCAATTCCTGAATGGGTAAATTAATTGTAGTACTACTGGAAAAAGAAAATTCTTAGTTGAAGCAGATAGTTTTTGAATGTGGACTTTGGGAACTAAATAAAGTAATTTATATTAATAATATTTTTATCGAAAATGAATAATTCTATAGATAGAACGTTTGTTCGCAAAGTAAAAAAAGACCAAAAAAAGAACGACTTTTTATTTTGGCAAACACAAACACCTCAAGCGAGACTTGAAGTATTGGAATCAATCCGGGAGGAATTTAATAATTGGAAATATGGTAATCAGCAAGGATTTCAAAGAGTTTATAAAATTATTAAACGAGCATAAAGTAGAATACCTCATTGTCGGCGGTTACGCAGTAGCATTTCATGGATATCCTCGTTATACAAAAGATTTAGATGTCTGGATCTGGCTTGAAATGAAAAATGCTACAAAACTTCTTACTGCACTTAAAGATTTTGGCTTTGAAAAGCTTGGATTAACTGAAAATGATTTTTTAGATCCCAATTTAGTTGTACAGTTAGGATATCCGCCAAATCGTATCGACATAATTACAGACTTATCAGGTGTCGATTTTCGATCGTGCTTTGCACAAAGAGTAAAAATTAATATTGATGACTTGGAAATCAATTTTATAGATCTGGAAAATTTGAAAAGGAATAAAAAAGCTGTCGGAAGGTTTCAAGACCTGGCTGATATTGAAAACTTAGAATAAAAACCAAAAATAAGTACTAATTCATTTTTCGTGAATTATTTTATTGTATTGCCTATTTCCAGGGGTAATCTATCCGGGAAAAGTCTAATAATTTTTTTTGTTATTAAGAATCAGCACAAACTCCCCTTTCAAATTCGTTCTTTCGGCGACGGATAAAACTTCTTCCGCTGAGCCTCTGTAAAACCTTTCATTTCCCATCGTGAGTTGATATGCAAGTACTACCTGGGCATTTTTCCCTAAAATTTTCACAACATCAGCGAGCAGACTTTTTAGTCTATAGGGTGTATCGAGAAGGATAATCACTTCATTTATTTTTTTTATTTGCAATAATTGCTGCTGCCGTATTTCCTTTTTGGGTGAAAGCCATCCATAATAATAGAATTTTTCAAAGTCCAAACCGGAGCCTGTCAATGCTGGTAAAAGAGAATTGGCGCCAGGAACCGGTACTACTTGAATATTCTGAGAGATGCAAAGCTCAACCAAAAGATGTCCAGGGTCTGAAAATAATGGCGTTCCGCAATCGGAAATTAAAGCAGCAGAATTGCCTTCCAATATTTTCAAAAGGATTTCATCGGCGACCTCTTTTTCGTTGTGTTCGTTAAGTGAGGTGAGTTCCTTTTCAATTTTATATTCAGAAAGCAGGCGCCTGGCTTCCTTGAACTCTTCACAAATTATAAAGTCAACTTCACGAAGAATTCTTAAAGCCCGAAGGGTAATATCGTCCCAATTTCCAATAGGGGTTGAGACTAAAAAAAGTTTTCCATTCATAATATTAAGATAAGCAAACTGAAGTTAATCTTTGAACAAATAATATTTTTTGTTGTTTTATCTGAAGAAATCTTCTTAATTTTATTTTGTGTTAAATAAGAAATTAAAAATTCAGCTTATATTCACTTTTAAATTGATTGGGAGAAATTATGAGCGAAACACACATTAACGGTGAAAACTTAAAAGGATTACCGGAAAATGCATACACAGAACTAAAAGCGGGCGAAGAATATGTACCTGTTATGCCCCCTAATGTTAAAGTCCCGGAAGTTAGTTTTTATTCTGTCCTAACGGGACTTTTAATGGCGATACTTTTTTCCGCTGCCGCAGCATATCTCGGATTAAAAATTGGACAAGTATTCGAAGCAGCTATTCCAATTGCAATAATTGCGGTTGGGCTGTCTACTGCCACGAAGAGAAAAAATGCACTTGGCGAAAATGTTATTATTCAGTCAATCGGCTCAACTTCAGGCGGTGTAGTGGCTGGTGCAATCTTTACTATACCTGCCTTATACATTTTGAACTTAAATGCAGAATTCTACAAAATATTTTTAGCTTCATTGTTCGGCGGGGTTTTGGGAATTTTATTTTTAATTCCATTCAGAAAATATTTTGTTAAAGAGATGCACGGGCAATATCCATTCCCTGAAGCCACAGCAACTACCGAAGTTTTAGTTGCGGGTGAGAAAGGCGGCAATCAGGCTATTGTATTAGTCGTTAGCGGAATAATCGGCGGCTTGTATGATTTTATTGTTGCCTCCACCGGTTGGTGGAATGAAGTTTTTACTTCGCGTGTTATTCCAATCGGTGATAAAATTGCCGACAAATATAAAATGATTTTTAAGATGGATATAGGGGCTGCAGTAATGGGATTAGGTTATATTATAGGACTTCGTTACGCTGCAATTATTTGTGCCGGTTCATTCGTATCATGGTATGTTTTAATTCCATTAACTGCATACATAGGTCAAAGCTTGACTGCGCCGCTAGGTGCAAACGTGACTTTGCTTATAAAAGATATGTCTGCAGATCAGATTTTTTCTAATTATATAAGACACGTCGGTATTGGCGGGATTGCTATGGCAGGTATCATCGGTATTATTCGATCATCAAAAATAATCGGCACAGCATTTTCATTAGCCGTTAAAGAAATTCTGGGTAAAAAGGATGCGGTAAAGGAAAAATTAAGAACTAACCGCGATATAACGATGAAGGTAATAGCAATTTCGATTATTGCAACAGCTGTGGCAATTTTTATTTTTTTCTTACTTGGTGTTGTAGGTACATTTCTTTATGCTTTAGTTGGATTACTGATAGTCTTAATAATTTCATTCCTGTTTACAACCGTTGCAGCAACAGCAACGGCCATAGTAGGAACAAATCCTGTTTCAGGAATGACTTTAATGACATTGATATTATCATCAATAATTTTGGTAGCTATTGGGCTGAAGGGTACAAGCGGAATGGTTGCGGCATTATTGATTGGCGGAGTTGTATGTACCGCATTATCAATGTCGGGAAGTTTTATTACCGACTTAAAAATCGGGTACTGGCTTGGATCTTCGCCTTACAAACAAGAAAGCTGGAAATTTTTAGGAACTTTGGTTTCAGCAGCAACAGTAGGATATGTAATTCTTCTATTAAATAATATATATGGATTTACCGGACCGAATGCTCTTGTAGCCCCACAAGCAAATGCAATGGCTGCTGTTATTAAACCTCTAATGCAAAGCCAACCGGCGCCATGGATATTATATGTTGCAGGAGCAATGATGTCCTTGCTGCTTACAATGATTGGCGTACCTGCTTTAGCTTTTGCTCTCGGCATGTACATCCCGCTTGAGCTAAATACTCCACTTTTAGTCGGCGGTTTGATTGCATATTTTGTTTCGACAAGAAGTAAAGACGAGAAGATTAATAAATCCCGGGGAGAAAGAGGAACATTGATTGCATCAGGATTCATTGCCGGAGGAGCATTGATGGGAGTAGTAAGCGCATTCCTAAGGAAATTCAATGTTAACATTGCAGTAAGCGCTGATTGGACAGATTCTCATTCAGGAGAGTTATTAGGATTAATTATGTTTGCTGTTTTATGTACTTATATGATTTGGGATGCTTTAAGAGGCAAACCGGAGGAATAATTTTGTATATTTAATACTATTTGCCGAAGGCGATTAGTTAATTAAAGCCTTGTCAAATTCTCTTTGATTTAATTTTATTAAAAAATTAAAATAGAATTTTGTGTGTCTTTTGAGAAAGATTCGATATTAGAAAAATTATTTCTAAGAAGAATTTTAATAGATTCAGTAGTGCAGTTGCCCTTTCGAATCCAAATAACTTTAGGTTCAACCTCTCTGATCTTATCATTAAAATCAGAATCTTTTGTTACAATTATATAATTATTTTGTTTTGCAAATTCCAATATTTCTTGATCTGTCGCTTTATCTAAGGAGAATTCTTTAACATGTTTAATTACCGGGAAAAGATCACCTAACTCAAAGCATAATTGATGAGAAAGATTTTGATCTAACAGTAATTTCATGATGCTAAAATGATTGATTTCTTCTCTCTATCCGCAGCGTAGCTGAGGCACGCGAGGATATCATTTTTATTAAGTTCATTAAAATCTTTTAGCACATCTTCGAGGGTCATACCTGAAGCCAAATATTCCAGAATATCATAAACGGTAATTCTTGTATCTCTGATACATGGCTTACCACTTCTTTTGCCGGGATTTATAGTTATATAGTCCTTATAATCCATTTTGCTCAACCTTTTTTATTTAAATATACTTTTTACTTAAATAGCATTCAATGCAGAGATTAGCATTTTAATTTCTATTTGAAAATTTGAATTTGTAAATGAGGCTCATTTTTTGAAATGAGCCTCAAGTTTCAAAACATATTCTCATAGGGCTAAACTATTTTTATTTTATCAACTCTTTCACCTTACCAAGCAGATCACTTAAATCGACATCAAAGCGTTCACCTGATTTCCTAATTTTAACTTCAACTTTTTTGTCTTTAAGTTTTTTCTCACCGACAATTACTTGAAGCGGCATACCTAGAAGATCAGCATCTTTGAATTTGAAACCTGCCTGAGCATCAATCCTATCATCAAATAAAACAGTAATACCGTTTGAAGTTAAATCATCATATATTTTTTCAGAAGCCTCAACAACTTCCGGCTTCTTCATATTCAAACTGATAAGCTGTACCTGGAAAGGCGCAAGTGTATTATCCCAAATAATTCCGTTCTCATCATGGTGCTGCTCAATATAACAAGCCATAACACGTTCAACCCCAATACCATAGCTTCCCATAATGATTGGATTTTCCTTACCGGATTCATCAAGAAAATTTGCGCCCATAGCAGCAGAATATTTAGTACCAAGCTTAAATATATGTCCAAGTTCTATTGCGCTGAATACTTCCAAATTTTCATCACAGTTCGGGCATCCTTCACCGGACTTCACAATTCTTAGATCAAAATATTCCGGATCTTTTAAGTCTCTCTTCAAATCTATTCCGCCGATATGGAAATCATTTTTGTTTGCTCCGCTATAAAGATTATTAGCCTCTTTCAAGCGGTCGTCAATAATAATTCTTCCCTTAAATCCAATGGGCCCGATAGAACCGGCTTCAGCACCGGTAATCTTTTTTAGCTCCTCTATATGAGCCGGACGAATTTTTCCGCCCAAGACTTTTTCCAACTTAATTTCATTCACTTCATCGTTGCCGCACATTAAAATAAGAACCGGCTTATCATCATAAATATAGACTCTTGACTTAGCACATTCGGTTTCATCTATTTTTAAGAACAAGCAAAGCTCATCAATTGATTTTACATTCGGAGTAGAGATTTCGTTTAACTCCAAAGTGTTTTCATCCCGTTTCTTTGACTGAATTTTTGATTGAGCAACTTCAACATTAGCAGCGTAGCCGCAATGTTCACAATATGCAACTGTATCTTCACCAGCGTCAGATTTAACCATAAACTCTTCCGAGCCTGTACCGCCCATTGCGCCGCTGGATGCCCCAACAACAAAGTATTTTAGATCGCAGCGGTCAAAAATATTTCGGTAAGCTTTATCGTGAAGGCTATAGGACTTATCCAATTCTTCCCCTGTTGCGTCGAACGAATATGAATCCTTCATTAAAAATTGCCTGCCGCGGATAACACCGCTTCTTGGGCGGGCTTCATTTCTGAATTTAGTTTGAATCTGATACCAGATTTGGGGCAAATCTTTATAAGACTTCAACACATTCCTTGCATGGAAAGTCATTATCTCTTCGTGAGTAGGGGCTAAAATATATTCGCGATTTTTGATATGGAACATCGTATCGCCGAAGGCTTCAACACGGTTTGTCTCTTCCCAAATTTCTCTTGGATTTAATCCCGGCAAATGAAATTCTTGTCCGCCGATAGCATCCATCTCTTCTCTAATTATTTGAGAGATTTTTTTTATTACTTTATAGCCGAGAGGCAGGAACGAATAAATTCCCGCAGAAAGCATTCTTACCATACCA
>JAJYCM010000058.1 GCA_021778375.1 Bacteroidota bacterium | reverse complement strand
TTTTGATGATCCCTGGAGACAAAAGTTTGTCCGTCACTGGATAAAATATTTTGATTATTTCTCAACACCCGATTATTATATGTTTCAACAATATAAGCTTGAAGGGATTAAAAACGTCATTTATTCGCCGTTTGGGTTTAATTCATCCATCTATAAAAAAATGGATGTTGAAAAAAAGTATGATGTTTCTTTTATCGGTGGTTACAGTCCCTTTAGAAACTGGGTAAAGCATCTTTTGAAGAAAGAGGGAATAAGATTAAACATTTTCGGAAGAGGTTGGGGAAAAAGCGGCAGATGGATATCCCAGGATGAAATGATAAAGGTTTTTAATCAATCCAAGATAAATCTTAATCTTTCAAACTCAAGTAGTTATGATATTTCTTTTTTGATATGGTCTTTGCCATCATTTAAAAACATTAAACAGCTATTACTCCTTAAAAAAAACAAAGAGCAAGTTAAGGGAAGACATTTCGAAATTAATGCTTGCGGTGGATTTCAATTGAGCTACTTTATTCCGGGTTTGAATCAAACATATGAAATCGACAAAGAAATTGCCGTATACGAAGATGTAAGACAGCTTTCCGGTGAGATTAAATTTTTCTTGAATAATGATGAGTTAAGAAATTCCATTGCACACAGGGGTTACGAACACTCTCAGCGCGAGCATACCGCACAGTTATACCTTAAAAATTTAGTTGAACAAGTCTTAAAGTAATCTGATGAACCTGCAAACTAATCCCTCCGTTTCGGTAATAATCACAACTTACAACATGGAAAAGTTTATCGGGGAAACCTTATCCTCTGTTATAAATCAGACATATAAAAACTTTGAAGTTATTCTAGTAGACGATTCTTCTGAAGACAAAACTTTAGAAATTGTAAAAACGTACGCCCTCAAAGATGACCGCATAAAATATTTTATGATCAACCATGCAGGTCTTCCCTCGGTACCCAGGAATTTTGGAATAAGCAAATCCAATTCCGATTTAATTGCATTTCTTGACGGAGACGACTTATGGGATAAATACAAACTTCAAGAACAAGTTATTTTTTTTCTCAAGCATCCGGAAATGAATTTTATATACTCGATGAGCGTAACCTTCGGAGAAGTAAATATTTTTTCTCCTTTCTATGAAGTTTTGCCTTTGCTTCATAAAGCAGCTAAAACAAGAGATGAATTAATTAAAAATGGAAATTCGATAACCTGTTCCACTGTACTTGTAAAAACAGAAGTAATAAAACAAACCGGAGGGTTTGATGAAAACCCAATATTAAAAGCCGTTGAAGATTACGATTTGTGGCTGCGAATAGCAGAGAAAGGTAGTTTCGGCTTTATTCCCCGCATTCATGCTTATTACCGGGTTCATAAAAACCAATCATCCGCAGATTGGCAAACAAAACAAGCACGCTTAGAATACCTTTCTGCTAAATACAAATTGAATTTACCTGCATATAGATTTTATCGAAATAAAAACATTTTTATCCGTCTTGCAAGAAATCTAGTTCACTACCTTACCTACTTGCGGGCTAAGAGTTCGTCCTTCTTTGATACTAAAAATAAATCAACAGACTGGAATTGAATGCAACCGGTAAAGAAAAACATATTAATTGTATCTGTTGCAAATAGCTGGGGTGGCGGAGAAGAATTTTTATTAAGACTTTTTGAAAATGTAAAGGATTATAACTTCGTGTTCGTTTCGCCTCCAGGAGAATCTTACAGTATATTTCAACAAAACAGTATCAAAGTAATTTTGATAAGAAGCTTAAAAAAAATATTTCGCAATGGAGATAGCTGGGCATTCATTTCAAAGATAAAGATTGCTTGCAATGTTCTTGTTTCTACATTGTTTTTAATAAGGGCAATTTTCCATTATAAAGTTGATTTCATATTGGCAAACGGTAATCTTGCTGCCCTGCAGTCCATTCCTGCTGCGCTTTTGACTAAAAAAAAAATATTAGTAATTCAGCATCTTATTTATAACGAATCATCAATTGAAGCAAAAATATTGAGGATACTAAATAATCTTGTATTTAGATTTGTTTGTGTATCCAATTCGGTTGAAGAGAATGTTAGAAGTATTTTAATAAGCTGTTCACACAATAAAATCATAACTATCCGGCATGGAATTGAACCGCCAGTTTTTGACATGATAACAAACAACGATCACAACAGTATCCGTGTCGGTGTAGTAGGAAGCATAATTAGATTAAAGTCAATTGATACTATTATTGTTGCAGTAAACCGAATTATGCCGGATAATAAAAATGTCTTTCTCAGGATATACGGCAATGTCAGAACGTCCGAACCGGATTCTTTGGTTTACGAAACTGAACTAAAGAAGATGATCAACGAATCCGGAAATTCAGATAAAATTTGTTTTTGCGGGTTTGAGGAATCCAAACATAAACTGTATTCAGATATTGATATTGTTATTAATTATTCTAAAATAGCGGAGGCATTTTCTTTTACTGTTTTAGAAGCAATGGCTTTTGGAAAAATTGTTATCGCGTCGGACATTGGAGGTCCCAAAGAAATAATTACAAACGGCTATGACGGCTTTCTTATTGCTCCTTCTGACGCAGAAGCGCTTTATCAAAAGTTGGGTTACTGTATCCGTAATTTTCATTCTGACGAAACGATAAGGGTGAAAAATAATGCCCGTAAGACCGTAGAAGAAAGGTTCAGCATGAAAAATTTTTCACAGCAGTATAAGAGATTATTTGACTCAGTATAAAATTAGAAAGAGACATTTTTGAAAACAGCAATTGTTCACGATTGGTTTGCGGGTTATGCGGGCTCCGAAAGAGTTGTTGAGTCGTTAACAAATATTTGGAAAGACGCAGATGTTTTTGTGCTTTTCAATTTGCTTACTCCCGAAGAACAAAAAACAGTTACTAAGGAAAAAATTCCTCAAACTTCATTTCTCCAGAACTGGAAATCGATTAGAACAAAGCACAGAAATTTTCTACCGCTTTTTCCTTATGCAATAGAACAGTTTGACCTTTCAAAATATGATTTAATAATTTCAAGCTCGCATGCGGTTGCAAAAGGAGTTTTGACAAATGCGAATCAGCTGCATATAAATTATTGTCATACGCCGATTAGGTATGCCTGGGATTTGACCCATCAGTATTTGCGCGAATCAAATTTAACGAAGGGAATAAAAGGAACTTTTGCAAAAGCAATTTTGCATTACATCAGGATGTGGGATGTAAATGCAGCAAACAGAGTTGATTATTTTATTGCCAACTCAAATTATGTTGCTTCAAGAATTAAGAAAATATACCGTAGAGATGCCGCAGTAATATATCCCCCTGTTGATGTTGATAAATTTGGATGTGGCAGTAAGAAAGACAATTACTATTTAACTGCATCACGTTTTGTCCCATATAAACGTATTGATTTAATAATCGAAGCCTTTTCACAATTACCCGATAAAAAGTTAGTAGTTGTCGGAGACGGTCCCGATGAAGCAAAATTAAAGTCTTTAGCAAAAGGCAACATTGAATTTGTCGGGTATCAGACCGCAGAAAAATTAAAAAGCTTCATGCAGAATGCTAAAGCATTTGTCTTTGCAGCAGATGAAGATTTTGGAATAATGCCGGTAGAAGCGCTTGCAAGCGGTACACCAGTAATTGCGTTAAATAAAGGAGGAACCGCGGAAACAATTATAGATAACCAAACAGGGATCCTTTTTGAAAGCCAGACTGCAGATTCAATTAAAGATGCAGTCATAAGGTTTGAAAAATCACAAAACAATTTTGATCCCGCGGCGCTGAACAATTATGCAAAGCAATTTGACAGAAATATATTTGAAAAGAAGATTTTAGACTTTGTATCAGACAAAGCAAAAGAGTTTTACAAAGGCTAAATAATGGTAAATAAAAGATCTACATTCTACCTCAGATTATTTTCGGACCTTCTGCTTTTGAATATTTCATTTATCGTTTCGGCGATCCTCGCGCAGTCTCTTAAAATTTTACTCGCCCGTGAATATATGTTTGTGCTGATGATGGCACTTAATTTTATCTGGTACTTTTTTTCTAATGTAATAAATTTCTATGAAGATTTTACAACCAGAAATCTTTCTTACCAATTTATTAAGATTGTCAGAAATGTTTTTGTGCAGGCTCTTGCGGCGATTCTGTTTATTTTCATAGTTAAAGAAGATTTATTTACAAGAAATTTTATAATTCTCTATTCCATTATGCTTGTGGTTCTAATCAGCTTAAGAACACAAGTACTTAAATATTTTCTCGGGATAATAAGAGGAAGCGAAAAAAACATTATAAATGTTCTAATAATCGGTGCCGGAGAAATCGGAAAGAATTTTTATAAAATGATTTCCGATCATGAGGATTTCGGATTTAATTTTGTAGGATTTTTAGACGATGACCAAAGCGGAATCAACAAAGATGTTATCGGCAAGCTAACGGTTCTTGATAAAATACTTGTTGAAAAGACCGTTGATGAGGTAATAATTGCGCTTCCTATTTACGCATCAAACCAGCTTGATGAGATTATCAAAACATGCAACCGGCGGGCAGTAAGAGCGAACATAATTCCGGATTATTTTCGCTTCGTTTCCAAAAAGTTTCAAATCAGTATGATAGGAAATTTTCCTATTATTACGGTAAGAAGCGAGCCGCTCGGAGAGTTTCATTGGCGATTCGTCAAAAGAGCTTTCGACATAATTTTTTCTATACTCGCAATTATATTTATACTCTCCTGGCTTTCTCCACTACTCATTGTACTAAACCGGTTTTTTTCATCCGGCGCTTTGTTTTTTGTGCAAGAAAGGATAGGCGTTAACAATCAAACATTTCATTGTTATAAATTTAGAACAATGCATGTGGATAATAAAAGCACTAATGAATATCAACCTACAGTTGAAGGAGATCTACGCATCACTAAAATCGGGAAGTTTTTAAGAAAGTCTAATATTGATGAACTTCCTCAATTTATTAATGTTTTCAAGGGTGAAATGTCAGTTGTGGGACCTAGACCTCACCCACTCGCCTTTAACGAAATATATGAAGAGATGGTTGAAGAAATAAAAATAAGAAGCTGGGTGAAGCCCGGCATTACGGGTTGGGCGCAGGTGCATGGTTTACGCGGTGATGTTCCGGATTATGAAGAGAATAAAAAGAGAACTATAAAAAGAATCGAATACGATCTTTGGTACATTGAAAATTGGTCGTTTTGGTTAGACATTCAGGTTATTTTAATGACGGTCTGGCAAATGATTAAAGGAGAAACTAAAGGTGTTTAGAAAATTATCTTTGAATATTGAAATAAATGATTTTACAATTCACTTGACATTAAAAAGAAGCAAAACTAACTTACTTCAAAAGTTATAAAATATTTATTAGGCAATAACATGTCCTTAACAAAAAAAATTATACCGGCTGTTGTTTTTGTTCTTCTATTCATCACTTCAATTTTAAATTTTAGCTGCAAGCCAAATTCTACCATCACACAACCAGCAAGCAGCGGGACAAATCAAACAAGCATAATTAGCGGACAGGTTATTAGCGATACAACGGGAATACCGGTGGACAGCGCTATTGTCCAGGTATATGGTTCATCAGTTAACACAAGTATCTTTACCGATTCTCAAGGAAAATTTTCTACTTCGATTCAGCTACCCAGCAGTATAAACTTAACATTATTTATTACCAAGTCCGACTTCAACCAAGACACAGTTGCCATAACCGTTACAGGTGGCACAAACTATGCCTTTCAATCGCCGATAAGCCTAACCCCTGCAAGTTCTGGGCAAAAGCCATCCGGAGATCCCGTAAGCATTTTTTTAGCGTCACAATCTTCGACAAGTATTGGCATAATTGGAAGCGGCTCGCCTGTAACCGCGACTTTAACATTTGAAGCTGTTGATTCATCCGGTACGCCGATAGATTTAAATCATTCTGTTATGGTCAATTTTTCAATCGGAGCGCAACCAGGCGGAGCAAGCCCAAGCCCCGTCTCAGTACAATCAAATGATTTAGGACAGGCTTCCGTTAATATTACAAGCGGAACAAAAGCGGGTGTTGTTCAAGTTTATGCTTCGATAAATTTAGGTACGCATACAATTTATTCGCAGCCAGTTGCACTTACTATTTTTGGAGGACTTCCGGACCTAGCGCATTTTAGCATTATCCCGGCATTGTTTAATTTTCCTGGTTATGATATTTTTAATTTAACGGATGCTATTACAGCCATAGTTGGCGATAAATATAGCAATCCTGTTAGACCAGGGACCGCCGTTTATTTTCAGTCTACTGCAGGAGTAATTGGAGCTTCGACAAATACAGATGCATCCGGTATTGGCTCTGTAATCTTAAGATCCGCTGCTCCGTTGGCAAACAATACTCAATATGGAACCGGTTTTGCAATGGTTACCGCCTACACTGCGGATGAAAATAAAAACATGATTTATGATTCGGTTAAAATACTTTTTTCCGGAATAGCGCAAAATCCCATTGTTTCCCCTACAACATTTGATATTCCAAACGGCGGCTTCCAAAACTTTACATATACAGTAAGTGATGAAAATGGAAATCCTCTTGCAAAAGGGACTACAATTAGTGTAGCTGTAAGTGGAACTAATGTTGCGGGTCAAGGTGATGTTGCAGTTACCTTGCCGGATACTCAAAGCAAAACTTGGGCTCATTTTGGTTTCCAGGTTTATGATACTAACGATACTGTAAACGTTTCTGCTCCGGTATCAGTAATAATATCTACAAATGGACCGAATGGAAGCTCTTCTACGACTATTTATGGTACGAGCCATTAAGATATTTTTTATGGAACATAGGAAGATATAATTAGTAAGTGCAAGATCGTAAAATTAAATGTCATCTTCTCTGCCGTGGCAGAAATGGGGAAAATTTAGGCAAAAAACAGAAGGAAAAATGGCTAAGGTGTGACAAAATGGCCGACTTCAAATTGCTAAGGGAGAGCAACAAAGTAATATTTTATTAGCTCCTATAATACAGTAAATTTCAAATATAATATGAATCTCTAATGTCCTTTTATTTCAATCAAAATATTCAAAATATTGAAGCCGAATAAATAAAACAGATCTGATTTTCATGCATTCTATTCATCAGTTCTAATTAGATAATTTACTTATTTTTCCCGGCAACCTTTCCATTTTCAAAGCATCTTATCGTAAATAATATTATAAAAAGTGAAAAAATGAAATCTGAATTGTTCAAAAAATATATTAAGTTCTTGCCTGTTTTAATTGGCGGAGGGCTTGGTTTTGCTTATTATTATTTCATAGGCTGCACTACAGGCAGGTGCCCGATCCAAAGTAACCCATATATCAGTACTCTTTACGGCGCGGCAGTTGGGCTTATCTTTGCTTTTCCTTCTAAGAAAAAAAAGAAAAGCTGATTTAAGTTTATTCTTATTAAAGTTATTTATATTTTTAGCACGAATAAATTTTGTGAAAAATATCCGGGAATAAAACTATGGCATCAGACTTATTAGCGCACGCAGAAATACCCTCTACTGATCTCGAAAAGAGTAAAGAATTTCTTCTAAAACTATTTGGATGGGAATTCAAACCCTTCGGCAAAGGATACCTTCTTTTTAACACTCACAAAGGTTTTACCCTGGGGCTAAGAAAAGTTGATAAGGTCTCTACCGGTGAAACAACTATTTTTCATGTAAGAGTAAAATCCATTGAAGAACATATAGGTAAAGTAAAAGAATTGGGTGGAGATATATTCCGTGAAAAAACAATTATTCCTGCAATGGGTGCTTACGCTTTGATAAAAGATCCTGATGGAAATATACTTGGATTGTATCAAACTAATTAGTAAAGGTTAAAATGCCGGGACAAGTTTCTATTTGTCCCGGTATCTTTCATCAAAATATTTTTGGGAATTATCATTTTAATCTACCCGCCATCATAAATTACTTACATCTTAATATATAAAGATTAATTTTGCCTTCGGGTTAAATAAATATTTTTAACCATAAAAAACATAAGAGGCTGTTATGAAAAATTCACTAATAATTACAGTCTTGTTTTTATTGTTCTCCAGCATTTCTTTATTTGCCGAATCTAATCTCGGCTCAGCTAATTCATTGATTACTAAAAAAGTAGTTGATAATTATATGATTGGAATTAATTCTGATAACGAGGGTGTTAAATTAAGCTGTGCGTATTTTATGGGAGAATACAATATTGACGAAGGTGTAATTCCTTTAATGAAAATTTTACATAACGGAGAGACTGAAGAAGCTAGAATTATTGCGGCACTTTCGTTAATAAAAATTAAGACTCCGATGGCGGTATATTCAGTTAAAGAAGCGGCAAAGCTTGATGATAGTGAAAGAGTTAGAAGGATTTGTAGGGGATTCTACGATAGCTTAAATCTGAATGAAGAGAATAATGATCTTGAAGCAGTTTTGTAATAATTGGATGTAAAGAATATATATTTTCACTATCAAAGATAAAGCTTCCTCTGACCTGAATAAATTAGATTTATGATCGGAGGAAGCTTATTATTTGCCTAAAATTTAAGAAGGCAAAAACCCAAAAGGTATCCATATTTTCTATAAACCAGAAGGGTTCGTTTTATTTAAAGAGCCACAGGAATTCACCGTAACCATCCTTTTCCATATCTTCTTTTGGTATGAACTTAAGCGATGCAGAATTTATACAATATCTTAATTTGGTCGGTGTGGGTCCGTCGTCAAAAAGATGCTCCAAATGTGAATTTCCGATTTTGCTTCGCACTTCTATTCTTTGCATTCCAAAAGAATTATCATCTTTTTTTACCAGGTATCTTGGATCGATTGGTTGTGTAAAGCTTGGCCAGCCGCAGCCGGAATCAAATTTATCTTTTGAACTGAATAAAGGCTCGCCTGAAACTACATCCACATAAATTCCCTCTTTATTATTATTCCAATATTCATTTTGAAATGGTTTTTCGGTTCCATTTTTTTGAGTTACTTCATACTGAAGCGGTGTTAATTCCTTTTTCATTTCAGCCTCTGATAGTTTTTTATATTTATCTATTCCTGAATCGCCCCAAAAACCTTTTATAAAATTTTCCCTTCCTGATGCCGACTCGTAAGCTTTGAATCTTACGGGATTTTTTTTATAAAAATGCTGTTGATTATCATCTGCAGGGTAGAAAGAAGTAAATTTTTCAATCTTTGTAACGATAGGATTCTTGAAAATACCCGACTTGTCCAATCTTTCTTTTGATTCTTCGGCAACTTTTTTTTGAGTTTTATCTTTATAAAAAATCACAGACTTGTATTGAGAGCCACGGTCATAAAAAGACCCCCCTGTGTCCGTTGGGTCAAATTGTTTCCAATAAACATCAAGTAACTCTGAATAACTTATAATGTCAGGGTCAAATACAACCTGCACTGCCTCAACAGCGCCGGTTGTTCCTGTTGATACTTCATTATAAGAGGGATTCTTTACATGCCCCCCTGCAAACCCGGAAATTACTTCTTTTACACCGTCCAATGATTCAAACGGTGCATCCATACACCAGTAGCATCCACCGGCAAAAGTTGCCGTTTCCATTCTGCTATTTGACTGAGGTAATAATCTTGCAGAATCTCCCTTTGAATCTATTTTTGAACAGCTATTTATAAACAATGCGCTCATCAAATAAAATAAAATGTTAATCTTCATTCTTTATTCCTTTCGATTTTTCCGTAGAATAATATTTGACTACGGTATAAACCTACTTTGCAAAGTTCACGAAATGCTCATAATGAATAATAAGAAGATAAAATTTGATAAGTTGATTTAAAGTGATCTTAAATAAGTCTAATATTTAAAATGTTTTATCGCCTCTCCTTTTACGCCGATTTCCGTCATAGCTTCTATTCCGATTTGAAGGTGTAGATCAGAGAAGTTTTTTGTAACCATATTATCTGATTCTTCGGTCTTGATTCCTTCGGGAACCAGCGGAGTATCGGAAACAAGTAACAAAGCGCCACGGGGAATAGCGTTTACAAGACCCGCTATAAAAAGTGTGGCAGTTTCCATATCAATACCGATTGTGTAAAGTTTTTTAAGGTAAGCTTTAAATTCTTCATCCCATTCCCATACGCGCCGATTTGTTGTATAAATTACACCGGTTCGGTATTCAAGTTTGTGAGCAATAATTTTTTCCGAAACAAATTTATGAAGCTTGAAAGAAGGAAGAGCTGGAACTTCGGTTGGCAGATAGTCGTTGCTTGTACCGTCACCGCGTATTGCAGCAGTTGGGAGAATAAAATGCCCGATTTCCGTTGAATGTTTCAAACCACCGCATTTACCGAGGAATAAAACTCCTTTCGGTTTAACGGCAATCAATAAATCCATGACTGTTGCGGCATTTGCAGAGCCAATTCCGAAATTAATTATAGTTAAACCCTCTGTGTTTGTTGAAGTCTGCATCGGTTTACCGATTCCATTAACATTGCACTTAAATTTTTCAGCAAAACTTGTAACGTAATTATTAAAATTCGTGAGAAGAAAATATTCTCCAAAATCTTTTAGCGGTGTTCCGGTATAACGGGGAAGCCAGTTCTTAGCGATTTCATATTTTGTCTTCATAGGACTCTCGTGTCAGAATTTTTAAGTGATTTAAAATATCGTTTATTCCAATAAGATTATTAAATTTACCGGCAAATTAAGAAATTCTCTTTTATTCAAAAAGTTTTGGAGATGAACTCACTTGGAAATAAAGCACGATAAAGACAACCAGAGATTTTTTTCTATTGTAGAAGGAAGAGAATCTTATCTTCAATATCTAAAGATTGACAGCGTAACTCTAGACTATTACAAAACGTATGTTCCTAATGAATTGCGTGGAAAAGGAATAGCCGGGAAAATTGTAGAGACAGCGCTAAATTATGCCCGTGAAAACAATTTAATGATTATTCCATCATGTTCTTATGTTGAAACTTTTATCGAACACCACCCGAATTATGATAAAATGGTAAAAAAATAGAGCAGCATTTACGCCGCTCTATTTTTTATTAGAATTAATATTTTTCGATTTAACATTGAGAAAGATTTACTATTTTAGTTTTGCGCTCAAAGTCATTTCAACCGATGCCAGCGCCTTTGATACAGGACATCCTTTCTTGGTTTCTTCTGCAAACTTTTGAAATGCGGAGTTGTCAATCCCATCAACGCTTGCTTCAGTATTAATTTCAATCTTAGTAATTGTAAAGCCGGAATCGAGTTTTTCTATATGAACTTTATCCTCGGTATTAACTGAAATAACTTTAAATCCCGCGCTTGCCAAACCATTAGCAAGAGCCATGGAATAACATGCGGCGTGAGCTGCACCCAATATTTCTTCCGGATTAGTTTGACTACCGTTTTCAAATCGAGATGTAAAATTGTATGGTGTGTTTTTTAGAACTCCGGTCTCAGTTGAAATATTTCCATTCCCGCTTTTTAAATCTCCGTGCCATTCGGCAGATGCTTTTCTTATTGGCATAATTTATCCTTTCAATTATTTTTTGATTTTAAGTTAAACATTTTTCATGCAAGATGCCAAAAGAAAGTTTGATGACTTTCACATTAACTGTATATGTTTTAGAGTTTGAATGCGGTGAAGCAATTCATCTATCGCAAAATTTTGATGTTATGAAGTAAAAATATATTTTCAATATAAAATTGAACGAGTATATTGTTTTACTATATAAAACGATCAATAAAATTCCAGAGAACAATAATGTACTTTAAGTCGATTTGACTTTATCCTCTTACTTTTTTTTAAGAATAATATTAGTGAAATATAATAATGATGAAAAAAATTCCAAAACAAGTAATAATTCTCGGCTTTGTAAGTTTATTTACGGATATTGCCAGCGAAATGCTTTATCCCATCACTCCAATATTTTTGACTGCCGTCCTCGGCGCATCAATGGCCACGGTTGGGGTGATCGAAGGTTTAGCTGAATTTATAGCCGGTTTTCTTAAAGGATATTTCGGACGTC